>QIJL01000048.1 GCA_003232435.1 Flavobacteriales bacterium
GAAATACGCGGCATGATTTTTAAAGGAAGATTATACGGATAAGGCTTTTTTTAATCATAGAATACGGGGAATTAAACCCAAAGAGATTAAAAAAGCGGCAAGTGGTTGCCAGACGCTGTGTAAAAGGGACGAATTAATTTTTGTTTGATTTAAGATGCCATGTTTTTTATTTGAAAGCTTACATTTTCAATGACTAGAAAAGCAAGAGTACGCCATTTATGCC
This sequence comes from Flavobacteriales bacterium, assembly GCA_003232435.1. Classification (GTDB taxonomy): domain Bacteria; phylum Bacteroidota; class Bacteroidia; order Flavobacteriales; family Flavobacteriaceae; genus Aurantibacter_A. The sequence goes on from QIJL01000048.1 coordinate 224, forward strand.
CGTAATGGTGCAGTTTATCCAGGTCTTTGACCTATACCGGAAAATATTTTGGTTATATTGGTCGAGAGGCGTATTTTAGTTTCAAACCTATAAGTCTTTGTTTGGAACGCTTATTAAAAACAATGATTTAAGTACTATTCATTCCCCAATTTGTTTAACAAAAGTCTAGCGAGTTATAGCCTGCGATTGCGCAGTCCATTTAATTGCTCGTAAGGCTAATATATTTATTAAAATGAGTAATTCATGGTTTGTCAGGCGCGAAGAATGTCCGGCCTGCGCTTCAAAAGAATTCGAGACTATTTATGAATCTCCGTATGATGAAGGTCCGGTTAAAGACTATTTAATCGAGTTCTATACTGCGCAGGGTACTGTCGAGCACGAATATCTTGAAGGTGCTTTTTATGTGCTCTGCAAATGTGGCAATTGCAAAATGATTTTTCAAAGGGACATTCCAGGCGATACCTTAATGGGAAGATTGTACGGGCATTGGATAGACCCCAAAAAAGTCTTTAATCAACATGAGAAAGATGATGGCCTTATTTATTATTCAAACTATGCGCAAGAGATAATGCAGGCCATTTCATATTTCAACGCATCGCCTTCATCTTTGAGTTTCTTTGATTTTGGTATGGGTTGGGCCAAATGGTCACTAATGGCCAAAGCTTTTGGGTGTCACTCCTTCGGCACAGAAATATCTGAGGATCGCATAAAATACGCCGAGTCAATCGGAATTAAGAATATTACGTGGGACGAAATTCCCCAAAATCGCTTCGATTTAATCAATACTGAAAATGTATTTGAACATATAGCTGAACCTTTGAATACATTACGCCACTTAAAGACGGCTCTGAAACCCGGAGGATTAATTAAGATAAATGTGCCTACCGCCAACGATATAGATCGCCGAATAAAGATTATGGACTGGAAATCACCAAAAGGTTCTGCCAATTCTCTTAACCCTGTTGCTCCTTTAGAACATATCAACTATTTTAGAAGGTCGTCACTAATTAAGATGGCGGCAGAAGCACAAATGGAGGAGGTCCGTATCCCGATAGGGAACCAATATACATACACAACCGGTTGGCACGGAATAAAGGGGGTTGCGAAGAATCTTCTTCGTCCTATATATCTAAATTTATTAAACAGACATAACTATATATTTCTCCGTTATATTAAAGGCACGAAAAAGAATTGATGCCCAACAAGACGCCATACCGAATGGCGATTTCGTTATGCTTCATTGCGACCCTTGCGTTTATCTATTAATCCGATATATTGTTACTCCTTTGTATTCTTAGGCAATGGGCCTTGTGTTTTCTGTAAGAGCTAAGGGCTTTCGCATTACGCTTAATTCTTCATCAGACTTCATCACTGTCCGGTTAAAGATAAAAGACCGCTTTACTAAAAGATAAAAGACGTAAGACTATTTGCAACTACCTATTTTTCAATAATTTACAAAACTTGATGTTTTCAAATATTGAAATACAATGTAAATCTACAGCCTATCGAAATCAAATCGTTCAAATCATAAAAAGTCTCTAATCTTAACTATATCGATACATTCAAAGGTTTGCCAAAATTTTAACCGGACACTAGTGATCAGGCTTCTATCGTAAATTTTGGAGCCGGATACTATGAGATTGATTTTATTTTCACTATTTTTAGTACTATGCCAAATAGTTGTCGGAAAGGATATTGCCTATCTGAATATATGTGAAAATTTTATGGGCAATACATGTGGTCAAAAGTTCTTTTGGCAAATTAAATGCATGTCTACGAAAACCACTGTGGTAATCTGATTTTGGTCGACCCCGAATTTACGTACTGAATTTGACCATAGTCAAATAAATAGGTTCAACAATTCATGAATAAATTGAATAAGGTATTAATATTATTCGGAGTCTTACTTAGCGTTTATTCCTGTGGTAAGGCGGAAGAGATTGCAATTCCAGATCCAGAGATTGCAATTCCAGATCCGGAGATTGCAATTCCAGATCCAGAAATCTTAATTCCTAACCCGGACGCGAATCTTTTATTCAGTTCAGGTTTTGAAAACGGTACTGTTCTGTGCGATACGGTCGGGGATTTAAAAATCGATAATTTTCCGGGTTACAAGCTTATAAAAGGTACCGATTCTATAACTGGCTATACTTGGCCTCCAAATGTACTTGGTTCTACGTTTGGAGGAATACATCTTGTCGATGATGACGGGGGGGGCGCAATAGATAACGAATTTCAAACTGTCATCGGACATACTGGAAAATCTACAACGGCCTTATTTCAGAGGATAAATTATAACTCCGGCTTTACCCAAGCACCTTATCAGATAAACAACATTACGGAAAACCCAAAATCGTTGTACCTCAGCTATTGGATGAAAATTGACGGTTCCGGGTTGGACAAGAACTACGATTGGCATGTACCATGGGAATACAAAACGTATAAATGGGATGAAGATAGCGGCTATAGAATAATAGCCTTTTTTGAAAGGGATGGAGTTACGGGAAAATTGAGGTCAAGGCTTCAGGGAGATACTAAAGGAGCCCAAGGCTTAAATTGGTCTATAAGTAATGAAAATGTTCTACCCCCGTTCAATGAATGGTTCAAAATAGAATATTATTTAGAATGGGGCGACGGGGTAACCACTGGCCGGGTTTGGTGGAAGATCAATGGTCAACTAGTTGCCGACCATACAGGAAGGATGACCTATGACAATGATGATTTGGGATATCTCTTTGTTACCCAACTTCAAGTTTGGTCGACGATATAGAAATTTGGGATGCCAAACCTTATCAATAAAACCTTTTATAGTACAGATTCAAACTTTCTGAAATCATGTCGATCTTTACTTTTTCTACCACGCTCGTATATCGGTAAAATACGTTCTTAGAAATTTAGTGAGAGGAATATTTTTGAACTTCAACAATCTTATAACATGGGTTATTATTTTTTCTTATACGCAGCATCAAAAACAAATAATCCATTTAACTGATGTAGGTGATGCATAGCCGATAACCCTTTGCGGAAGTTTGGATGAACAATAGTATTCGTATTTTCAACATATTCGTCTATTGTAAGCTTCTCAATTTTATTGATATTTAAAGCCCTGCCATATATTCCCTCAATATTTCGTTGAGAAGGCCTATACAATTCATTACCGTACTCAAATATCGCCCCACCATTTCTTGCACAACGAGCATCAATAACTACAGGGTTTTGTTTATGCGGCTGTATGTTCTCCATTTTTAATGAGTCTATTTTATAAATGTACAGTTCGTCTTGCATTGTAGTCGTAGAAGCCAATCGTTTATTAATAAACAACCACTTTTGTTTATCCCTATCATCGTATATCGATGCATCCGCTACCATTTCCCCCTCAAACGCCGTGGAATACAATTCCCATTCCGTTGGGAAATCAACGCACCGATAAATTTCCAGTCTTTTATTTTCACTGGTCTCCGGCATTAAAAATATCTCGCCATCTTCCTTAAAAATGAAAGGATAGGATAAATGGTAATCCAAATCTAAAACATCAACCACATTGGTGACCTTCTCATCTTTGATAATTCCGCATGAAATCTTTCCTCTTTTTGTTTTGTAGGAATAATTCTCAAAAAATACATAGCAATCGTCATTATACTGTAACAAAAAAGGGTCTGCCCAAAATTCTTTTTTTGGTAATTCAATGGGACTAATTTCTGAATGCTTCGTATTCAAAAAATTACCCTTCCCAATAAAAATTGTCCAACAATCATAACGAACACCCATTAAATAGTTTAGACCTCGGCCAACTATTTTATTTATGATATAATAATAAAACCTTAAAACATACTTCAAGACATCAATTAGACTTGGGGGGCCATACAATGGAATAATGCAATCTGCAAAAGAGGTCAAAGTGTTTTCTTGACCTAATTTCCTCAGATTTTTGAGTAATACTGAAACAGAACCTTCCAAAATCAAGGTTTCGGTTTTAATCAACGACCACTGTCTGTTAAAGTGCGCCTCGTCCAGCACAAGATTTTTTCTCGGATCGACTGTTTGTACTTGTAGTGATACACCCACCGATGGCTCTTTTAATACTATTTCCCAAAATCCTATCGGTCCGGATCTATGTATTGTGTAATCACTATATTGTAACGACCAAATTCCATGTTTGGACAGGCTCAAGTTTTTACTGCCAAAATGAACCCCTGCCAAATTTACCAAGACGTCTAAATCATAGGCTAGGATTTTATCCGAAAGATCGCTATCAATTTGGGGGGTACTATGCTTCTTTTTTGAGGAAATCGACAAGCGTGGCACTTCATCTAAAAACTTCAAAATCTTGCGCCTTTCCACGGTGCTGGCCTCTTTAAAAAATAACCTTTCTAACCGGCACTGCAGCTTAAGCAACAAAGTGCCCAATAGATTTTTTGAGAAAGGCGATTCTGAAATGGTACTGCTGACCTTTGAGGTAGATCGAGGCTTTTTTTCACACTGTATTACAAGTGATAGATTTAATTTGGGGTCATTCTTGATTTCTTCTATTGCGCGCAGTTCCCAATTTACCAAATGGTCAAGGCTCTCTATGAAAATTCCTACCCTCATGTTGAATATTGACGTTTTTAGAATGAACAAGGCCCAAAAGAAGGACTTCTATTTTCGGAGATCGACTTGGAGTTTATTTTTGCAACAAAGAACTCGTTTTGAGATTTACATTTTCATCTTTTTTAAACGGAATTTATTTCGGGTTTTGGTAGGTTTTTGTGGCTCATAACCATAACCATAACCATAATTTACGGCTTTTGAGTTTCCGTGCCCAACACCATTGAACACATAGGCCATATTGCGCAACCTCTTGGTTTTGACCAAGTTCTTGGAAAATTCCAATAAGTGCAAATCGGTGTGTCCGGCCCGAACAACAAACAGTGTTAAATCGGAATACTTGGAAATTAACAATGTGTCGGTAACCAACAAGGTTGGTGCGGTATCGACAATAACATAGTCATATTCTCTTCTTGCCTCATTCATAAAAGTCTCAAATCGCTTACCAGCTAAAAGCACAGGTGCATTGGAGAAAATAGCACCTCCGAGATATACCTCATGAAAGGCATTTTTTCCGAATCCTTCATGTAGGCAGTCTTTAAATTTCAACTCTGGATTCATCAAATAATCTGAAAGACCCGCAGTACTTCTGTCGGCTTCAAAATGTGCATGCAATTGTGGGTTTCTTAAATCAGCCCCTACCAATAAAACCCGTTTCTCCATACTTGCAAATGCCAAGGATAGGTTTAAGGCCACTAGTGATTTTCCTTCGTTTTTAATCGAAGAAGTCACATAGACCACTTTTCCTTGACCTTTTCCCTTTTCTGGCAGCAGATAATTCACATTGGTACTTAGAATTCTAAACGATTCGCCAAGTGCAGATCGATCATTATCGTTCTCGAAAGTTTTGCCTCCGTTTAAAACAGGTATTTCACCAACTATGGGAACTTCAGGAATCAATTTTTCAATTGCGGCTTTGTCATGAACTTTATTATCAAGTGAAAACCTCGTGAACAGCACGATAAACGGAAAAAACATTCCTAGAAACAACGAAAGAGGATATACGACCGCTTTTTTTGGTGAAATAGGTTTGATCGGTGTTACGGCATAATCTATCACTTTTATCGATGGAATGGTCGCAGCTAGATTGATAGCCGCTTCCTCCCTTTTTTGTAGAAGCAACATATAAAGATTTTCTTTGATTCCTTGTTGACGCTCTATCGATCGTAGCTTTTTTTCCTTTTCAGGAATTCTTGAAAATCTTGCACTTGCAATGTTTTGTTCTCGTTCAAGTTGCGATGCCGACTTTTTCAAACCGGCTTCATAATTGTTGACCGCTTTCAAAATATTCGTTTTGCCACGCTCTAATTGACCTGACAAATCAACAAGAGTCGGGTGATTTGATGCAACATTGGGCAGAAGCTTGTTGCGCTCCAATGCCAATTTGTTATATTCGAAGACCATGGCATTCAAAGTCTGGTTCTGCAGACCCATCTCAGCGGGCAGCGTATTGTATTTAGCCTCTTCAATCACTTTATCCTTTAGCAATTTGGCCAGTGAAATCTGAGTTCCCAGTTCAAAAACCTGATCCTCGACCATCGATTTCTTTTGAAGGGACAAGCTTGCATCTGCCTCGATGTACGATAGTCTGTTTCGCTGTTTAAAACTTTGTTTGCCCACTTCAATCGAATCCAATTCACCCGATAAATATCCAAACCTTTTGTCTATGACCTCTAAAGTTTGTTTTGAAACCAACTGCTTGTCTTTAACGCCATCTTGTTCAAAATTGACGATGACGGCGTTTAAGATTGCTTCTGACTTTTCTTTACTTTGACCAGCGAGTTTTAACGTAATTATATCGCTTGTTTTGGCATCGGCAGCACTCACATCAAGAATTTTAGATAGTTCCAATACCGTCGCTTTGATAGGATTAAAGACAAGTTTATACTCGTTAATTTCAAGATCATCCATACCGGCCTCTGCCATCATTATCTTGAAAGGAAGTTCGGTCGTCAAAGTATTTTGATTGTGGTATTTCAGAATACTATGTTTTATGCCCTTGTCATCGACTATTCTGAAGCCATCTGAATTAATAGTAATATCATAAGATCGGGCGGTGCTCAATGTGTCTTCAATATATCTTCTGGAAATTTTAAAAGGAACTTCCCAAACTTCAGTTGTCTTAAGCGTTTCCTTCTGATAATATGAAACGTCTAAGTTCAATTTTCTCACGACATCACTCAATAATCGGTATGATTTCAAGCTTTCAATTTGATTATCCATGCTGACCCGATCCCCAATGCTAACCCTCTCGGAAACTACATTGAGCTGATCGGCCTCCTTTAAGATCTTGATCTTGGCAAATGATTCATAAACATCAGGTGTGTAGTGTGCGTACAAAAAGCCCAAACTGGCACAAATAACCACTGACATCACGAACCATGGCCAATAAAACCAATATCTAAGCAGCCCGTCCTTGACGTTCAATAAGTTTTTATCTTCCTGGAAATCCCATGCATTCGGCGTTTCTTTCATCTTCTCTATTAATTTCTGGACTTAAGTCCAACTTAATTTTTCAAACACTTTTGTTCTACTATTTCCCCAATATGAACTTTGATGATCTTAGAGACTTTTTTAAATTTAGGTATTTATTATTTACTGCTTCTATTTATGGGGCAACCTTCAATATATTATCGATAATACGTTCTGCTGTTTTGCCATCCCACAAATATGGTATTCTTCCTGTTTTCCAATTTCCCTGAAACAATTTTTCCATTGCCGGTTTTATAGCCTTCGGATCGGTACCCAGAAGCTCGTTCGTGCCTTCGGTAATGGTTTCGGGTCGTTCTGTATTATCCCTTAAAGTCATACACGGTATCCCCATTACCGTTGTTTCCTCGGTAATGCCGCCCGAATCGGTCATAACCGCCTTTGAACGTTCTACCAAATAGTTGAACTCCAAATATCCGAGGGGTTCGATCATGTGTAAACGTGGATGGTGTATCCCTAAATTTTCCAATATTTTTGCCGTTCGAGGGTGTACCGGAAAAATCAAGTGGAATTCCTTGGAATGCGCAATTATTTCATTCAATAATGATTTTAGTTGCGCTTCTTGATCAACGTTGCAAGGGCGATGTAAAGTCATTACCAGATATTTGTTCTCTTCTAATTTTAATTCGTCCCAAATTTTTGGCTTTCTAAATCGGGGGCGTTGTTTCAATAAAGTATCGATCATCGTATTTCCGACATAGAAGATGTTCTCATCTTTTACACCACTATCTCGAAGATTGGAATTGGCAACCTCAGACGTTGTAAAAAAATAATTGGTAATAGCATCGGTAACCAAGCGATTGATCTCTTCTGGCATGGCCCAGTCGTTCGAACGAATTCCGCCCTCCACATGGGCCACCTTAATATGTAGTTTTTGGGCTACAATGGCACAGGCCATGGTCGAGGTTACATCACCAACGACCAGTACCAAATCAGAAGGGTTTTCCATTAGGTATTTTTCAAACCGAACCATTATAAACGCTGTCTGTTCAGCCTGGGTGCCACTGCCGGCTTCCAAATTTATGTCCGGTTTGGGAATCTCAAGTTCTTTAAAAAAGCTCCCGGACATTTTTTTGTCGTAATGTTGCCCTGTGTGGACTAATCGATAAGAAATATCCTTTCCTTTTTGTTGAGCTACTTTAATTGCATGGATAATTGGGGCTATCTTCATAAAATTGGGGCGCGCACCCGCAACAAGGGTTATGTTTTTCATGCCAGTACTGCTGCTTGTTGGTCTAAACATACGATATCCGCGTTACTCCAATCTATCCTATTTATAGCTTGGTCCAAATCAATAAAATCGAAATCATCAAGCCATTTCTTAAGCTTCGGTTTACATGATTTTAGTCCCACATACGATCTAAAACGTCTTGCCAGTGACAGGTCTTTAATCATTGGCTGCGTGTAATCAAAGTCTCTTGGATGAAAATAGGTCATTACGTAGTCGGTTTCCTTAGTCCATTTTTTAATAAAATCATAAGGGAACAATCTAAAATACCCGCCTCCTGAAAAAATGATAGGTTTACCTAAAATTGAATGTGTATTTATTGGGAATTCCTTAAGTATAATTCCATTATAGCTTAATAACGAAGGTTTGGCGTTCTTGTATGTCGGTAGTCCGCCATGAGAGTGGTTAGCAGGAAAGACCGACGAGTCAATCGTAATTCCCAATTCATAAAGTATTTCAAACGCCCATTTATTGTTTTCCTTGATCGAAAACCCGGGAGCCCTGAACATATTCACTTTTTTTCCGGTACAATCTTCGAGGGTCTTTATCGACTTTTCCGCATCATTGAAAAAGGTATCCCTATCCTGTTCATAGGCCAATTGATGAAGTTGGCCATGGCTCCCGATTTCAAAACCTCGGTTCGAAATTGCTCTTACTACTTCAGGATATTTTTCGGCTATCCAGCCGACCACAAAAAAAGAAGCATTAACCTTGGTTTCCTCCAAAATTTCGAAAATGGTATCCATATTCCGATGAATACGTGATTCATAATTAGACCACTCCTTTTCCGTTCTTGTGGAATCGTTGTCTAAAAGATGAAACCATTCTTCTATGTCAAAAGTGAGTATGTTCATCATATAAATTTGCTGCCTGCCTTTCTAAATTCTTGTACATCCTGTTTTGTGGGAAAAGAATAATAGGTCATTTTTGAAGAGTCATTGTCTATTAGGACTACCTCATCTTTTTCGATTAAATCAATAGATTCTGCGATTGCTTCCATCCCCAGTTTTTTTGTATATCTTATTAGCTCTTCTTGGGTCTTATTCCCGATTTCAACTTTTTTTTGAACAATAATCGGCCCACTATCTATACCCTTATCAACAAAAAAAACGGTTACCCCGGTATACTTTTCTCTGTTCTTCATAACCCAAAAGGTTGGCATTAACCCTCGGTATTTTGGAAGTAGGGCGGTGTGCAGATTTATGCATCCTTTCGGCGCTAGGTTCAATATGGGTTCTTTAAAAATTTGGTTTCCCAAAATCGATATCAATAAATCTGGTTCAAATTGTTTGATTTTTTCAACTGATTCTCTATGATTTATAGCCTTGTCCAAGCCAATTTCCTGTATCTCGTTTTGGGTTAGAAAATTCTTAATGTTATTTTTTGGGGATATTTTGCTTTTAAAAAATTTTACTGCGTAATGAATAAAAAAAATGAAACCAAAAATTTTATAAGTCTTTATTACTTTAGAAACAAAGGATTCTTTTTTTCCAAAGGGAGACACATCATTAACAACACATCCGACAATTTTTGAATGGCCAGGTAAAATTCCCAGTAAGTACTTTAAGCTTTTTGTCAAATAAAAAGGTTCGTTTTGTGTAATGATAACAATCCGCATAAACCCTATAGTTTATTAAAAACCAAATTTATCATAAATGGGATATAAAATATTTGTCTATTAATTCTTTTAGGTTGTAACCATAGCCTGTAAGCCCATTCTAAATTGTTTCTGACCCACCATTGGGGGGCTCGTTTTATATTGCCCGTGTACACATCGAAGCTCCCTCCTAAACCTAGATATACAGCAGGATGTATTTGTTGTATTTCTTGCATTAATAATTCTTGTTTTGGAGAGCCCATGGCCATAAAAACCACATCTGGTTTTTTATCGCATATATCTTCTATTAAATTCGCTCGTTCAATATCATTCGACAAATAGCCATTTCGATAATTTAAAATTTTAATACCGGGGAAACTCCCTTTTAATTTTGTTACCGTTTCCTCAATGACCTCGTCTCTCCCTCCCACCAGATAAAAGGTCTTGTCTAAATAATGCTCTTGAACAATGTTTAGCCAAAATTCACAGCCCGGTATTTTTTGTGTATCCTTGAACCCTTTTTTTCGTAGTGCCCATACGGCTCCAATACCATCTGGATAGCCAACGTTTTTGTTGATTATGGTTCGCATTTCATCTGATGCACGGAAGATTTTTTCGGCATTTACCGCAACCAAGATATTCTTGTTTTCAAATGCATGCTGCATTAGTGCTTTTCGAGATTCCGGAGCATAAGTTAAAACTCCATTTAGTACGTTTGATTTCATAATCATTTGTCTTTTTCTGTTAAACAATGGCATTAAACATAGATGCACTACGCCATCTCATACATAGAATTTTAAAACACCATCATTCTTTACCTGATTATAAGACAGACCTTTAGAATCTTGTATCTCTAATAAAGCCCGTTCTAAAACTATTGGCTCAAAACCTAATTTTCTAAAAATGTATTGGTCATGGATAAAATCACAAACAATCGACCAAGACAATGTATTTCAATGTTGTAAGTTTTGTCATGATATTTTTGGGGTGCAATAAGGGGGAAGGCAAATCGAAAAACGGGCCCTTAGTATTGGCAATTGGTTTTGGTTGTATTTATATTTTAAAAATCTCAGTAAAACCTGTACTTACTTACTCTATACACATGTCCTACCGCTTCACTCTGTGCTTAGCGGGCAAAAGAGGTAATATCAAAACTTCGGGGGAAGTAAGGATAAAAATTTGGAGGTGGGGATAAAACGAACAACGTTACTCTTCAGCTATAAAAATAGGTCGTACTTATGAATCTCGAAATATATATCGTTATTCTACACCCTTTATCGACTATCTGCATATTCCCTACTTTTACATGGGTTAATCGATGAACAGCAGCCTATAAAACTTAACCGAACTGTACAAAAAGCCCTACATTATATAAAGTGCTTCGTCACTTTATATACTTAATTTCTTGTAACTTAAAACTTTCAAAAAAGTGGGGATGTTAATAATGGTTTGGTCTGTTTTTTAGGAAAATTCGGCGATAATCCAAAAATCAATAATACCCTGATCCAGACCGGTACGATTTGAAAAATTCAGCTATCGATTTATTTTCACTGTTGGTCAACGATTATGTCTGTCGGTAATTTTAAATAAAGATACCATGCAGTAGATTTTTTATAAAGCGTAATTGTATAGTTGGTATGAATTTCTTTATGAATAGCATCTTTTATCCAGTTTTTTGCATTATTCTATCGGGCCCTACTTCTTTAGAATAAATTGAACCAATAGGTTTATATTGACGAGTTTAGAGAAAAGAGGGCAACATCTTCGGGCTATAGTGCTGAACACTTATTGAGTTAAATTCATTCGATCCAAATATTATTTTTCACTTTCCATTAAATAATGAGAAATTGCCTTGAACATAAAGGCATTGCTCCAACGCATATATGAAATTTTTGAACTGATGCCTTTCTTTATCTGATAATAAAAAAAACCTTGAGGATCCTGCATATTGCTTACGGTCCATTCCAAAACCTTTGTTATCAAAACTCTATTTTCTGAAAATGTACCCGTCTTAGACAGTGTCACGAACAATTGACCAGGGCAATGAATATCAATGGGATATGTCTTATCATGATAATATTTTGGAGTGCCATCGGAAAGAAAAAAAGTGTTTAAATAAAATTTGAGTCCTTTGCCAATATTTGTAACAAACTTTGTATCGCCGGCACAGTCTTGATAAGTTTGAATCGCTTCGATGTTGTAACCCGTGTGAAAACTGTCGATCCAGTTCTGCGTTGGCAACATTCCATATACCCAAGAACCGTCATCTGCTTGCGAATCACAGCATGCTCTTATAGTTTGGGCAGCTGTTTCCCTTAAAAGGGCTTCCTTCGTATAACCAAATATTTGGCTTAGAATTTTTGCGCCCAAGAGGCTGGCATTGAAAACGGTATTGTTCCCATTTAATGGTGAATATGAAAAAAGGAAGCCATTTTCATGTTCAGTTCTGTTGAGGTCCTGAACAACAAAATTGGCCGCTGATATAGCAACTTCAAGATATTTCTCGTTTTTGGTAATCTCATATGTATTTAGCAGACCATCCACACAAAAAGATGTGGCTACCACTGTGGGCGTATTCTTTGGGAACAAAAACAACCTTCTCGCCTGCCAATCAAAATTATATCCCCAGCAGGCACCGCTATATTCCTTATTCTGCATTTTTAACAACAGATCTGCCAAAAAAACAATATACCTTTTCAAATCTTGTTCGCTTCCATAAGTTGTAATGCCTTTTAAGGCCAAATGATATAAATTACAGTATCCTGATAAAAAAAGTGCAATCCCCTTAGCGTTATATTCTTTGGGAACCAACAGCAATCTTCTAAAGTTCATTGGAGAACGCTTAAAACCCTGTATCCAAGCTAATCTAGCCAAATCCGAATGTTTGAACGGCAAGGCCTGAAACACTTTTGAGTTCAGACCGTCATACGGATCCCAGCCCTTGAATTCTTCCGTTTCACAATAAGACTTTAATTTTAAAAATGAGCTTTCCATTATTTGCCTATACGTTCTTTTTAATATAATTCAACAACCAAGGGTGCATTTCATAAAATATTTTTCCTTCTGTATTGTCTAAATCTTGAATTATCCTATTTGATGCTAGCAAGCCAACCGATTTCACAACCCTATCTCCTAATCCCAAGTAGATGTCTCTTTTGATTCTTTTATTATTCAAGGTGGTAAAACAAATAATATCCCCGGAATCGATTTCCGGTCTGACTAAATGATTCGTAACCATTAAATTGGCTCCGAATAGTTTAGAATATGCTAGTGTTGATCTGCCTTTGAACAAAGGCAGGGTTCCCCAGTGATCATTAATAAGTCCTTTTCTAAATTGATCTATCAAACTTTCAGAAATTATGAAAGTTAGCTTGTGAAACCCTATATCATATTTTTTAGGAAGGATGATATCTTTCAATTCCCCTTTATCGACAATATCAATTTCAAAATATCTCTTTCGTCCAAATATAAGCCTATATATCAAAGAGGTCAGCTTATTATTTAACACTAAATCAAATTTTCTATTCTTGTGATATTTGACATTGATAATATCTGTTGATATGCCTAATCCCTTAAATTTGAAATATGCGGAAATAAAATGAAGAGGGGTTCCTATCAAGCCAACCGATGTATCCGAAAAATCGTCCTTTACAACTGTTTTTAGCTCTTCTTCGAACTTAAGACACTGTTCTAAATGCCCATCGTAGCAATATTTATAAAATCCGCTTTGGTTCACTTGATTCTTAAAATGTGAAAGGGCCTTAAGATATCGGTCTCTATTCTGTGAAAGCCACAAAAATTCATTGAAAAAACGAAGGTCGCTACCCGCCATATAAGTTTCAAAAAGATAGGAAACACAACAATCTGGCAACGGTTCCCTTAGCCTTTTCAGATGAATCTTTTTCAGTAGAAAATCATCTGAAACAGTTGAAGAATTCAAATGAAAGTAGTTGATTACTTCCTTCTTCGATTTTTCATGTTTATCACTCAAAATACCTGATTTCCATATGGCGACAGTCATTTTTTTAACAACGGCTTCAATCTGTTCTCTTGGATTTTTAACAAAAGTTCATTTGGGGTAATGAATTCAATATTGACATAATTTTCGGACAGATAATTAAAAAATTTATCGATATCCTTGAATGTATTTTTAAAATCCTTTGTATGTGTTTCGATGGTAATCAACCTAAAATCTTGCCCGCTCTCTAAAACCTTTTTATAAGCTCTTTTGAACGTTTTTTTTAGATACCAAAATGGTTGCGAATTAATCTTTAAATGGGTCTGAAAAGGTCTTAGGGACAAATTCAACTTATCTTTTCCGCTCAAGGGATTGAAATGTTTATAGTTGCGCCCCTCAATGTGCAGGTCTAATTCTTTGTCATATCTTTTTACAAAGCCTTTATATTTCAATTGTATCAAATAGCCGATCAAGTCGACCCAATTCAGATAGGTCGGTGTCATGGGGATTATTATGGGCCCTTTCTCACTACCGATTTTATTGATGTCAACTTTGTCGCAATAATAGGGATGTCGATTGCTTTCCATCTCAGTATAATCAAAATCAAGGGATGGCACTTTAAGACCCTTGATCGGACCTAAAACTATTTTTACTCCAACTTTTTCAAACTCGCTGTATAATGTATTGAAAGGTTGTAAGCCCCAAGACCCAGCCTTAAAGGAATTTAACGGATTGGTCTTACCGGTTTTTTGAACAATGGATCTCAAACAATCGAGCCCATCATGAAATAATCTGACCTGCTCGTCGGCAGTCAACTGTCCGATGTTCCATTTTTTAGTTACCTGAATTCGATCATTGTTGACAGTTGCGTTGACCCATTGTGAATGAAGATGCAATTGCACCTCCATATTATTATCCAAAATATGTAAAACGGTTTTCTCCAATAATTCACTTTGAAGTGCAAAATCCTTGATATGGACATTTTCCTTCAAGAAAAGCATATGGGCCATATCAATATAAAAAGTCGATTTCGCCCCATGTCTCTTTAAAAGTTCGATATATCGAACTACAGGCAAATATTGACGATACAAAACATGACCTTGACCATTGCCGAGGATTTCGGTATCGTCTTCCAGTAAAATGAATATTTTGTCGTTTTTTGTTGACATCTATCAAAGCTTTAAGAACATTCTCATCATAAAATTCATGCCATTCACATTACTTACCATCTTGGAATCTCAAACCTCGAATTGTCGGCCATTGCTTTTAATTGAATCGATTACTTTAAAAGTAGCCCTTGTAACAGACACGATTTCTTGAAACGGAATAGGAGCCTTTCCATTTTTCAATAAACCATTTACGAAAGCCTCCACCATTTCCTTTTGTCCTTTATTCTGATTAAGTAACTTCCTTCTTGATGGTTTTCCTTTTCCGTAGACCTTGAGCGACCTAAAATCGTCCATAATTGCAGTCTGACCTTGGCCGTATATCTCAATATATTCCTTTGAAAGTGCTTTAGAACCATTGGCATAGTAGGCTATCACACCGGTAGAACCATTTTCAAAGGTCAAGAGAATATTTACCGTATCATTCAATCCGTTTGAATCGGTTAAGGCCTGGGCACTTATATGGGTAGGCAAACTACCGTTGATAAATGTCAGGTAATCTATAAAATGACAAACTTCACCCACTATTCTACCCCCTCCTACCTCAATGTCTTGAAGCCAATTGTCAGCGGGAATCGAACCAGCGTTGATCCTATAAATCATGGACATGGGACCGTTTCCCATTTTGGATTTAATATCTTTTGATAAGGGGGAAAATCGACGATTAAATCCAATCATTACAGATTTACCTGATTTGGTCTGGGCCTGAACAATATCGTCCAATTCTGATTCATACAGGCAGATTGGTTTCTCCACGAAGATATTTTTATTGGCATTGAGACCCTTTAGAACATATGATGTGTGGGAGTCGTGCCTGGTCGCTATAAATAACGTATTGGTTTTATCGCTTAACACATCTTCTTCTTCTGAAGCACAATAGTGAAAACCGAATTTTTCTGCGACCCTTTTAGAGGAGGTGCCCGAATTAGTCAAGACGCCCACCTTGGAGATGTTTGCCGACTTGGGAATATTTGGCAATAAATTACCTTGGGCATAACTACCGGCACCTATGAAAGAAATGGCAACCTTTCCCTGTGGTCCGGCCTCATTAACGATGATAGCTGCTTTTTTATGCGACTTCGAAACATCGTAGTCCAGAGAAATACCTATGTACGGCTCGGTTTTTTTGACAATCATATCGAAGGCCTTGGGAGCTTCATCAAAGGTAAACGAGTGCGTAGTCAAATAATCGATATTTATTTTTTTGGTGAACAGTAGGGCTTGAAAGGCCTCCATATTTCGTTTCTCGGTCCATCTTACATAGGCAATGGGGTAATCAATTCCTTTTTCCTCATAATTGGCATCATACCGCCCAGGACCATAGGAGCATGCCATTTTTAAATCCAACTCTTTGCGATACCAAAAAGGGTCTCGATCAAAGCCTGTCGGTACAATTCCCAGCACGACCACAGTTCCCTTTTTTCGTGCTACCGCACCGGCAAAGTTGATCGGGTCAAGACCACTGGTAGCGGCCGCAATTATAACGGCATCGGCACCGACCCCGTTTGTGGCATCAAGAATTTGATTTTCGATTCCATCTGTTTTGCGTACAATTCCCAAATCAACGGCATTATTGTCCGTAGCCAGTTTTACTGCAGCTTCTGAGACATCGACCCCAATAACCTTGACCCCGGATGCTTTTAGCATTAGACATACCAACTGGCCTAAAAGGCCCAAACCTATTACCACACAAGATTCTCCCAACCGTAAATCAGCCTGTCGAACGCCTTGCATAGAAATTGCCCCAAGCGTATTATAGGCCGCATTTTTCAAATTAGCCGTGTCTGATAGCTTCACGCAAAGGTTATTAGGTACTGCAACAATTTCTGCATGATTCGCATAGCCAGCACCTGCACAAGCCACTTTATCCCCAACTTGAAACTCTGTAACACCTTCTCCTACTTCAACGACCTCGCCTGAACAGCTATAACCCAAAGGCGAATAGGCATCAAGTTTTTTCATCACGGCCCTATATGTTTGTAAGGGGCCTTGTTTTTTCAGGGTGTCTATAACCTGTTTTACCTGTTGAGGACGCTCTTTTGCCTTTCCCAATAAACTTTTTCGCGCCGCTTTTACCGTTGAACCTTCGGTGCCTGCGCTAATAATGGAAAAGTGGTTCTTAACGATTACCATACCATTTCCCGCCTGGGGATAGGGTATTTCGTTGATGGCCATATCTCCAGACCCCAATTTTTGAGTTATTTGCTTCATCTTAATCTATAAATTCTTTAAACCATAATTCAACAGTGAGTAATTGGTATATTCTATATGCATTGTCTTCAATACCCAATCTGTCATTTGTTATCAACTTATTGATGTAGGTGTAATCAAAAAGGCCTCTTTTCTCGACTATCGATTTTGATAAATGTTCGTCGACCATGCCTTTTAAATCTCCCGAAATCCACGATCTAATCGGGGCTCCAAAAGAGGCCTTGGGTCGGTAGACAATGTTTTTGGGCAAATATTCTTCGGCGATTTTCTTGAGGATGTACTTTGACTCCTTGCTTTTATACTTGTACTTTCCGTCGATCTTCATGGCATGGCCTGTAAATTCCTTATCAATAAATGGAACTCTTACCTCGACGGATGCGGCCATCGAGGCTCTATCCGTATAGGTTAAATTAAGACCAACCATAAACATGTTGACATCGGTATAACACATTCTGTTCACAACATCTTTTTGATAGTTCGATTTAAAAATAGTCTCATGATCTTTATACAATTCTTCAATGAATTCGGTGCAATCATCTTTTAAAAGGCTGCCTAATTCCTTTTTGTCGTAGTACGAATAACTCATACGATAGGCTTCTTCGGTGGGTCTTTCGGCAAAAGAAATGAACTTTTTAGACCATCTTGCCAAACGCAATCCCCTGTTGCCAATTTTTACAGGCAACAAATTTACCACGAACCTAATAGGGCCTCTTATGAAAGATGGAACGGATTTATATTTTTCTGCCATCAAAAGAGCCTTTTGCCTTCTATAGCCACAGAACATTTCATCGGCCCCCATGCCCGACAACAATACTTTCACTCCTTTTTCCCTTGCGGCCTTACATATCAAGTAGGTGTTTATTGCCGCCGGATCGCCTATGGGTTCGTCTAGGGTACGGACAATGTTGGGTAATTCCTTTGTGATGTTCGAATTGATCACGATTTCATTGTGGTCGAAGTCATTTAGGTCGGCCAAAATCTTGGCATACTTTTGATCATCGGGCATGCTCTCGATTTTTTTATCTTTTGCCTCAGTGCCAATGGTATATGTGGAAATATTCGTATTGATTCTTTTGGCCGCTACCGATATCAACGAGGAATCCAACCCTCCGCTCAAGAATGAACTTACGGGAACATCGGCCACCATATGCCTTGATATGGTTTTATCAAACTTAACCCCTAATTCTTTTACCAATGCAGCCTCAGTTTTGTTTTCAATCGTAGTATCCAAACTCCAATATTTTTTCAACTCCAATGCACCTTCTTTATTTACCATTAGGTAATGGGCAGGAGGAAGTTTGGAAATACTTGAAAAAATGGAATCGTTACCCGGAATCCAGATGTAGTTCAAACTTGAAATCAGTGCCTTCATATTGATTTTTTTGTCGAAACCTGGAATCTGGACCAATGTTTTTAGTTCGGATGCAAAAGCAAACTTGGTATCCTTTTTGTAAAAATAAAAAGGCTTTATGCCAAAATGATCCCTTGCGCAAAATAACTCATTGGTTTTCGTATTATAGATAGAAAAAGCGAACATCCCAATAAAATATTGCAAACATTCTTCCTTTAATTTGACATACATTTCTAAAACCACTTCGGTATCGGAACTTGTGGTAAGATCAATTCCCGCTAGGTGCGTTTCTATCAACTCTTTGTAATTATATACCTCGCCGTTATATATTATGATATAGTTGTCTTTTACAAAAGGTTGATCCGACCTTTTATCCAAATCAATAATCGATAATCGTTGATGAGCTAGGGCAAGATAATCGTCGGCCCATATCTGTTGGGCGTCAGGGCCTCTATGTTTTTGACTCTCATTGGCCATATGGGCCAATTCAATATTGTCGTTAAAGTTTAAAAATCCCGCTATCCCGCACATTTATGGTTTTGTTGTAAGTTCGATTTCAGGTTAAGCTTAAAAACAAAGTCATTGAAAAGGTTTTTTCATTGACCTAAATCCGTTGCACTTTTCCTTTTGCCCTATTTATTCAATTCTCATACAGGGGGAAATAGGAGAGTTATGTTTTTATATCTAAGCACCACACGACCTTCAGTTTAAAATCAAATTAGAATAAATCTCTTTATAGTCAATGCTTGATGGTTCAGTACTTGAGGAAGGCCTGTCAATATTCGCTACGATCTTTGCATATAAATCACCACTATCCCTATTTTTAAAAAGTATCGTTCCATTTGGCCGTTTAACAACGTCGGAAGCAATTACCGGCTTTTTCAAGTGAAGGGCTTCACGAATTGTCAATGAATCTCCATCTGTGTTGGTAGCCCTAATGACCATATCGCTTTTAAGTATCAATTTCACGAAAGATATGGAATAAGGCAGTATAACAACGGTAGCCCCTAAACTTTCCTTTTGAATCAACTCATTGTATTTTATCAAAAGAGGGTCGTTTTCTTCAACGGAACTAATGATCAATACAATAAAAAGGTCAATCCCCTTTTCTTTTATCGTTTTTGCGACTTCTAACAATAAATCAAAACCATATAGATCATTGCCGTTATGCCAATCAAGTCTATAGGCATTGCTGACCAAAAGTCTCTTTTGTTTGTTCTTTGACAAAATATGTTCCAATTGCTTGGGCAATTCGTCTTCATTTTCAAGCACCGGAGGTAAAAAGGCCGGCATAACGACTCCGCTAACACCACCGATTTCACTTTTTATCTTCTTATTTACGACTATGGTTTTATTTGCAAGGGCCAAACTCGATCTTAGCAGCACATTGTACTTTTTGTTTTCAACATGCATTATGGAGTGCAAGGTCACAATAACCTTTTTCCATAAAACCTTGCTCATCAGCACATGTAAAAACCTTACCCAATTTATCGAAGTATGAATATGAACTACATCCGAATTATAAATCAATCCAATGTATTCGATAAAATTTTTGCTGCGTAAATTAAAGGTTTTGCCATCACTGAATTTCAATCGTGATTCATCAATGACCCGTACATCGAATTCCGTTGTCAAAAGTCTTACTAATCGCCTAATATGAACACTAATTCCACCCGTTTCACAATAAGGACCAATTATCAATAGTCTTTTCAAATCGAGTTATTTAAATCACAAATAGAAGGGAATCGGATGCTCAACAAATTAAGCCCTAAAATATGATACTTTTACCAAAAAAGGATATAAGTACATTTCTACTCGATAAAAGGCAGCTTAGGCCTATACGAGGCATTTTTACGAAAATTTATGGAGATTCCGCACTAGAGCGTCAATTTTGTTCCCAACTTTTTCGATTTATATATTGCAACACCTATATCAAAACAATTTCTGATCCGCTTCGGTAATGAACGACCTGTATTGCGGTGCCAACATTAGCCCCGTAAAATATAGGTGAGTACATATAATCCAGCCCCCAACGGTAAAACTATAATTATAGAAAAAATAATTAACTAAAAATGTGACAAAATTCAATAAACAGGCAAAAACGATCGTCTTCCCAAATCTATTGAGTTGCGTTTTTCTGTATAGGGTCAGCGTTTTACTAAATATAAGTAGAAAAAACAAAAAATGTAAAAACATTCCGGGCCACCCAATGACCAAGGCATCATAAGACCAACCTACGATACCATAAACAATGCGGTACTCCTCAAAAGCCCCTTCTCCTATCATATGTCCCATGGCTTGGTAGGCAGAAAACCCTTGGCCAAAAAGGAATACTTCGAGAGGTCTTTTAAATGTCTCTTCAATAATGCGCATGGATGTTGCATTTCGAGAAATGGTATAATCGTCGACGATCATTTGGTTGTCCTTTTCCGAGAAGGAGACAAATGCTTCGATTCGATCAATAACCGATAGATTATCTAAATTTAGGTTTTCGGTACGTGAATCTGCTGATGGTAGAATAATTCCAAGCATAAAGGCGAAAACGAAGAGGCCAACTAATATCGAAAGTGTTTGTTTGTTCATTATTGACCGTTTTTCCAATTTTGAATATAAAAAATATCCTATCAGGGCGAGAATCGGAATTAAAAAATAGATGCCCAATTTACCACTGGCATAGCCGACCAAGGTAAAAGAGGCGCCTATTATCAGATACTTTAGTTTATTCATAATAAGATATCCTGAAAAGAAAAAGCAAAAGGCAAATATCGGGAAAGTAGTCGCTATACCCCCGCCAGATGCATACATAGTACCTACCCTCGATTCCCATCTTTCCAAAAATAAAATCTCGAATATCGCCGCACCAACTTGAAGAAAGAATAGCAACAAAATTGTTCTGTTGATCGTTCTTATAGACTTGATATCGAAATAAGAGTTGTAAATTCCTAATAAAATCAAATAGCCTATAACCAAATCTCTTGAGTACATTAACCCTTGTAAGAGCCCTTCTCCATTCAATACCGAAGAAATTACTGCCCATAGTACATACAAACAAACAATCGGTAGACCGGGAGCAACGCGCAACCATTTCGCTTTTAAGAATAAGAAGACGACGGGTAAAACCATAAGAAGTACCTTGATCAATTCTTCAGGAACACCCCAACGAGTAGCTAAGCCTTGGTTGTATAGTATTATAAAAAAAAGTATAAACAGAAATAGTCTCATTCAAAAAATAAATTATAGCATTTGCAAGCTCTGGTTTTAATGCAAACCAACACAGATTTTTGGGCTTTGCAACAAAATAATTACACTACTGACTAAGGCAATACCCCTTTATAAAGTAGAGCGCCAATCATGAATCGTCATTCTTTACGTATCAAAGAATTAAGATGCCGGCCCAGTCGCATGGCAATAGTTTCCCAATTATTGTCTTTTAAGGTTGTTCTAATGGTATTGGAATTGTAAAATTCCCTGTTTTGAACTATTCGTGACAAACCCTCACTAAAACTAGTTGGATTATCATCACATAAGACACCATTGGTTTTATTGATCAATAACTTATTTTCATAGGTATTGGTCGTTATGCAGACCATACCTGAATTCACATACTCATAAGTTTTGGTTGGGGGCTGGCACTCAAAATATTTCGTCATTGGAACATATGAAACGCCAATATTGCACTTGTCAAAATAGCTTTTGATTTCATGATGAGACTTTCTACCATGAAACCTGACAATGTCATCCAAATTATTTTCTGAAATGGTCTTGTTCATCAGGTCTTCTTCTGATTTAAGGCCAAAACCAAAAATATCATACGATTTTTTATCAAAATCATTAGCTATTAAGAATTTTTTGAACCCAATAACCGTTTCATGCATTTTTCTATTGAACAAAGTACCCACATAAAATAATCTTGGATAATCAAAATCCTTATCCGTATCGGAAATGATATCGGCACCCAAGGGAACAACTTTTACCTTTTTCATATTTATGCCTAACATTTGGCCCAAGCTTTCCGAAATAATAGTGATATTCTTAAAAAACAAAGCTTCGAATGTCTTTAGGAAATTAGAGGTCTTCCTTACTAAAGATGATTTTTCTACACTACCGGTTCTGATGTCCAATATGGTATGTTCATTGGTAAATAGCCTTATCAAAAAACAAAATGGAAAATAGACTATAAAAATGGTTTCAAAATTATTTTGACGTATGTGTTTTATGGCAAAATTTATAAAATCAGACCCTTTCTGTATGTAACCACCTCTCCAATTCATATAAACTACATTTACCCCTACCATCTTATATTTGCTCCTCTTTGCATCGAAACATAAATAGGTAATGTCGAATTCTTTCCTCAAATATTCGCAATACTTGTAACTGTCGGTATGATAACCAAATTGCTCCTTATTAATGATCAGCAGGGAGGATCTCATTTATATTTGGTTTAATTTACAAGATGAAAATAAGCACATACGAACATACATTCAATTACGATTATCAAATAATTATCGTGTTAAATCAAGTGGCGATTCGACCGGTTATATTGTCACAATGAATCAATAATTTTTTCCTTTTAATGTTTTATCTGTTGAATCAGCCAAGACCGGTTCTACTTATGTTCATTATGCGAAAGTTCTTTCATTGGATTTCCAAATGTTTAGATATAGATCTGCAACAAAGTCGTTGGAATGGTTTCTAGAGACAAATTCAATGGCGTTCTGTGATATCTCTTCTATCAATTTGGGGTTTTCAATCAAAGATACCAACTTGTCATACAAGTATTTTTCGTCAGCTTTGGCATTAATCCCGTATATTTTATCAGCATCATAAAAAGGGTAATTTTGCAATGTCTTTTTCTCGAAACCCGAAAAGACCACTTTACCTGCCGCCATAAGAAATAACCCATTCATGCCCTTATCATAAGAAAAACATTGATCTAAGGCAATATGCGCCTTGTTGAACAGCTTAATATATTCTTTGTAAGGTACATTTTGAACAATTTGATATTCAACTTTCTCTGGGTAGTTCGCACATATTCGTTTGGCCGCATTGTCGAAGATAAAATTTCCTTTTACGCGCTCTTTTCCCGTTTGCCAACCATGAAAAATTATGATTTTATCTTTTTCATCTATTTTTATGGATTTGCCTATCTTTTCGGGGGCCACCGGAAGGGGAATCAATTTCGTGCTTTTTTCAATGGAATAAACTCTCTGATAATCATACAAACCGGGGATTATCTTCTCGGAAATCTTTATGGCATATTTGTCAAGGGTCTTGTATAAAAAACCATAAACGTACCTTAATGAATAAACATTTTTATAGAAGTTGAACAAATTGACGTTTTTATATGGGATCGATTTTGTTTCCTTGGTCATATTATGTTTGACGTAGGCATAGTCGTCTCCAATGGCGCATAAAAATATTTTTCCATTATGTTTTTTAATGTAACGAAGAGCAAATAAATTTACTATTGATCCAAATTTTGTGAATGCTATCGGGTTGATCAATTGAACAACGTCATAATCGACCATTTCCTTTTTGAGCTTGCCCCATTTTCTGATAAAGGTCAGAATACCGGTTGTTCCTAACAATTCGGTAATCGAATAAAGGGCCGCTCCTATTTTTCCCTTAACCATTGGGCCGTTGTTGATGATAACATCTGCAGGAAAACCCTTGTAACCATCTCCGTCAGAGATCAGCTTGACGTCAAAGCCCTTTTTCTTCAGCGCATTACGCAACTCAGAATGGACACCAGAATAATCGCCTAACAAAAGTATTCTCATTTTCGCAAATTCTCGATTAAATTCTTCAACCCTATCCTACTGTCCAATTCCTTGAAGGAATGCCATACTGAAATCGCTATGAGCGGAGTCCCGATAATATAAGTCCAAGGAGCCTTGCCAAATTTTATTACCATGAAACAGCAAAATGCCAATATGAATTGAAACACAAAAATTTTCAGAAAGTCGTGTTTGAATGAAAACCCATATTTGATTTTGGCTATCAAGTACATCTGAATTAGATATAATATATACGCTATCATGAACGATAAGCCAAGACCAGTCAACCCAAAATAGTAGTAGCCCAATAAATTCAAGATCAGTAAATTGATGATAGAGAATAGTTCACTCCACAAAAAGAGCTTACTAGCACCCTTTGCAATCAAAATAAAACCAATGGCCCAGCTTGGCGCTTTAAAAAGCATTCCCAAGGCAGCCCAATAAAGCATGGCGTTTACGGCAATAAATTCAATTGAGTAAAGCAGTATGACCACCCAGTCGATAAATATCAAAAAAGCAGACAGAATCGGCGCTAGAATCAGTACAGCGATTTCAGATTGTTGGTTGATCAAAAGTGTCGACTTGGTAATGTCATGTGCCACCCCTGAAAGCCGGGGAAAATAATCGGTGCCCATGGCTGTAAAAACGAGTCCGACATAGGTAGTGATAATGGCAAAACCGGCATTGTACAAACCTACCTCTTCAATACCGCCCCTGCTGCTTATGAAGATCCTGACCAGATATGATTCGCCTACCACCATAATACCGCTTATGCTCAACATCAGGCCCATAACCATTATACCCTTCCCCACCACTTTTGTTTCGGCCAGTGATACTTCGATCTTTTGAATTTTGACTTTATTACTATAATACCGAACAACGACCAAGATGGCCAGGGCCGTCAAAATCAAGGCGGGCACAATACCATCGATCCGGTAGTAATAATATAGAGGAACAGAGACCAACAACCCAATAAAAGAGCCAGTCATATTGGCCTTTGCGAGATGATTCAACTTACGCAAGCCCTGAAGCAAAACGTTTTGCCCACTCGTCAATTGATTAAAAAGCAGTGTAACGGAAAGCCACATAAATGCCAAAGTATACCCTTTATCACCAAAAGAGAGTTCACTGAGCAATGGGGCAAATGCAAACGTGACAATAGCGCCTAAAAGCCCGGTAAGCCATACCAGGCGACGAACTACCACAACGATCTTTGCGATACGAGCGTCATCTTGACCTTCATGCGCCGCCGCAATATCTTTGACCGCGCTTGTGCCCAAACCAAAATTTGTCAATGCGGTTATCAAGCCTGTGGTAGAGGTCAAAAGCCCGGCTATTCCCATTCCGGCGGGACCCAACAAGAGCGCAATGACTTTCGTACGAGCAATCGAAATAATAATATTGAATACCTGAACACCGCCAAAAATCGAAGTGGCCTTCATAATTTGCCTATAACTTTTGCTTTCTTTATGGATATTGTCTTTATCCATTGTAAATATTTAGTACTTCAACGACCTTCTCAACTTCAATATCGGTCATAAAAGCACTGATCGGCAAACTTAGTACGTCAGTGTGCATGTGCTCAGTAATCGGAAAGGACAAATGGTTGTACTGCTGATACGCCTCTTGCTTGTGAGGTGGAATGGGATAATGAATAAGGGTCTGTACACTATGCTTATGGAGGTATTCTTGTAATATATCCCTGTTCTCTGTGCGAATCACAAATAAATGCCATACGTGGCCGTCATCATGCAATACCTCGGGCAACGTCAACAATGTGTTTTCAATGTGTTTCAAATAATATCGGGCCACCCTTCTTCGGCCCAAGATATCTTCATGTATATATTTTAGTTTTACGTTTAAAAATGCTGCTTGTATTTCATCAAGTCGAGAGTTCGAGCCTTGGTAAACATTCTCATACTTTTTGTGAGACCCATAATTTCTAAGGGCCTTTATGGCAATTGCCAAACTTTCATCATTAGTCGTAACCGCCCCGGCATCGCCCAAAGCCCCAAGATTTTTGCCAGGATAAAAACTATGACCTGCAGCATCACCAATGGCACCGGTAATTTTACCTTGCCATAGGGCTCCATGGGATTGTGCAGCATCTTCGACTAATTTCAAATCGTACTTGGCACATAGATCTACCATGTGTCGATCAATAGAATTTTGGCCATACAAATGGACCGTGAGTATCGCTTTTGTTTTTTTTGTAATCGAGGCTTCGATCTTTGAGGAATCTAAATTATAGGAACGGCCGTTCGGTTCGACGAAAACCGGAATAAGTTCATTGTCGGTAATAGCCAATACAGAAGCTATATAGGTATTCGCAGGTACGATTACCTCATCGTTTTTTTGCATGACGCCCATTTCAATATAGGCTTTGAATATCAAACGTAGGGCGTCCAAGCCATTGGCTACGCCAAGCGCATATTTGACATTGCAAAATGCCGCATAATTATTCTCGAAAGAGGCCAATTCTTTTCCCATTAGATACCAGCCGGATTCTATTACCCTATTGGACGCCTCTTTCAGTTCGTTGACATAATGGGCATTTATTTTTTGTAGGTCTAAAAATTTTATCACAGATTATTTTTTTGATCCAAAATGGTCATTCAAGTAATAAATATTTATCGGTGTACCCTGCCAAAACCACCTAGGTACTAAAGTCGGGTTTGCTACTGTTCTTTATAATGGTCAGATAGTTTGACAGAAGTCTATTCAAAATATATTGTTTCGCAAAAGTCCAATTTGCCCAATGTCAACAGCAAAGAGCTCCAACTTAGCCCAGCCCCGAAACCTGCCAAGCAAACCAAAAGAGTATCGTTCAACACTTTTTCTTTTAAATTGTAAGTTATTACGAGCGGTATGGTAACACTGCCCGAGTTTCCGAAATTTTCCACAATGTTATTCGGCATTTTTTCTTGCGATACTCCTATCTTATCGGCTAATTTCTTAAGCATGAACTTATTGGGTTGATGAAACAAATAATAGTCTATTTCGTCTTTATGGCGATTGGCTTTATCCAATAGATTTTCTATCATCGGTGGCACCTCTCTTTGCATAAAATTGAAAACTTCATCGCCCTTCATGACCAAATGATCCAAGGCCCGTGCATTGCCGCTACTATCTGTTTTCAATTCGGCTGTCTCAGCAGTAGAAGGCATTCGAAATCCGCCTGCCGGAATTATCAATGCCTCAGCACCTTTTCCATCGTGGTTTATAGAACCATAAATAATAGTATCGGACGTGTCTTTCTCTACTATGGTCATAGAAGCGGCATCGCCTGTTATCGGCTTGCTGCCCCTGTCTTTTTCAGAAACCTTGCTGCTGAGAATGTCGGCATTTAAAACCACGACCTTATTTATTTCATCTTGTTCCAACAACATAAATGCCTGATTGAGTGCGATGGGGTACCCGGCACAAGCTTGACAAATATCGACAAGTGCGATATCTTCTTTTAGGCCGAGCCTACCATGGATAATATGGGTCGTGGGCGGAACAAAATGATCTGGTGATTGCGTTACCAATACTATTGCGTCAATTTCGTTCTTGTCTAAAAGTTTATTTTGAAACAAGTAATTCATTCCGAAGACACATAAATCGGAGACGGTAGTGCCTTTCTCCACTACTTTGCGCTTGCCATAGCCCATTATCAATTTTAACTTCATAGATTGACTTCTAGAGAAATCGTAATTCTCGATTTCATCATCAAAATCGACTTCGTTTTCAGGCAAAACACTAAGCACTCCCGTAATCTTCTTGCCTTGAAATTTTAGGTTCATCTCTTCTATCTATTTTTTATTGGTTTGAAAGCTTAATTGCTTCTTGAAAAGTCTCGGTATTATGTATCGGTTTCAATAATCGAAATATGGCATTCTTTGTCTAACAAGGCCTTAAAATCAACCATACCAATAGAACTCGTCTTGAGTTATTAGTGTCAAATACAAAGTTCTCAATAAAAACCTGGGGATTAGCGAAATAAAATCTCTACGAACAAAGCTACTAGTTTATTCAACAAGATTTTTTGTATCGTTGGTTTTTCAGTTGTATGTATTTATATTTTCGTTTAAATACGATCTATCGATTTTTCCACTTGTTGTTTTGGGCAATGAGTCGATTTTAATATACCTTCTGGGTATCATGTGTTTTGACAAGACCTTTGATAGCTCGGTTCGAAAGCCTTCGGTCGAGATTTCATTTTCAGATTCATAAACCAAAACTATTTCCTCTTTCGATCGATCAAAGAACACTCCTGCATTTATAGTGCCAAAGGTGCTCAAAATCGTATGTTCGATTTCGCCCAGATCTATCCTGTATCCAGAAAGTTTGATTTGAAAATCCCTTCTCCCTACATATATCAAGTTGCCTACTTCGTCATAATATACAATATCACCTGTTCTGTAAATTTTTTCAGGATATTCATTTTGTAAAGGATTTTGAACAAACAGCGTATTGGTTTTTTCCGGGTTGTTCCAATATCCCATTGCCAAAGAAGAACCTCTAACACAAAGCTCTCCCTTTTCACCGATTTCGCACAATTCATCATTTTCGTTCAATAGTAAAATGGCCGTGTTCCTACACGGTTTTCCTATGGGCACTGTCTCTCCATCGGCAATAGGTTCGGTAAGTATGTGACAGGTGCAGGTGCCGGTGATTTCGGTAGGGCCATAAAGATTCCCGTATACCACCCCTTTGTTCAGGCCTTCGATCCAGTAATTCAAATGTTTGGGCGGCATTACCTCACCACCGAACAATACTTTTTTTACGAACGGGACTTTTACCGAATCGAAAAGTTTGAGATTGGCTACATTGACCAGAACGGCGGGCACCCAAAAAATCAGATTGATCTTATGCTCATTTATGTACTCTAAGAGGGTCGCAGGGAAAATGAACTTCTTTTCCGGTATTAGATTTAGCGTAGCACCTTTGAAAACCATAAGGTAGATGTCCAGGGTAGACATGTCAAAGATAAAGGGCGTTTGGTTGCCAATAATTTCCTTCTCGGTAATATTAAAAGCGTTGACCACCCAACTTATATAATCGATAACAGACCTATGCGAAATTACCACGCCCTTAGGAACCCCGGTCGAGCCCGACGTATGCAAAACATAGGCAGGGTCTGTGTCGATACACTTTTCAAAATTCAGTTTATCTTTTTCATTATCATCAAAATCGATTTCATCTATGTTGATAACATCGATATTCAGATCACAATCGTTTATGGTGTTGATATAATCATTATTAGTCACAATACACGACGCATCTAAATTTGCCAGAATAGCCTTGATTCTTGCAATCGGGCTTTTAGTGTCCAATGGAGCATAGCAGTTACCGCTATATAAAGTGCCGACAAGGGCAATGACAGCGTTGTTTGATTTAGGCAAATAGATGGCTATGGGTCTATTTATAGCATTCTTATTATTTTTTGAAATGTGCGTAGCTACAGATTTTGCCCTATTCCGAAATTCCTTGAAACTCAAAGTCGAACTGTCATCGACGAGAGCCAATTTATCGGGGAACGAATCAGCGGTATTTTCGAAATACTCTACTAAATTTATTTTCATTTTCCTGTGCACTGTAAATAGCGGTAAGCTACTTAATTCTTGAGACTATGCTTCTTTTTTACAATGACTGCGCATTTGCGCTAAAATCCATTTGCTGGGTTTTTAGACCTTCATTGCTCAATACCGAACATTTTCAATAGTTTATCACGTTGGGCTTTAAAGTTGTCATAGCTCAATTCAAAATGATAATTCGATTCATCTTCACCGACCAGTGTGGGGTTAAAAGATTTACCATACCATAGTACACGCTTGTTTTTCTTTCTTGAAGAAAACATACATGTATCGAAATTTAGTTCCTCATAGGCCAATGATTTCGTGAACAAATCTCCAAGTACCGCCATATTCGATCTCGCATCCGGACTATATACCCAACTACCGAATTCAAACTTCTTTGCCGATGTGTTGTATATTCTATTCAAGCCAAGCCTGGTAGTTTTATCTTCCTGCAGAGAAATAATGTAAAAATCCTCTCCTTTTTCTTCTCTGATTTTGTAGTCTTTCAACCAATCTACCTGCTCATCTATTTTAATGTTTGTCGCATTTATATGTCTCGAAAGTTTTTCGTGGTTTCTTAAATCGACGATGAATTCGGCATCGTCAAACTGAACCAGGCGAAAATGACATCCAAAACGGTTGCGGGGTAAAAGCTCATCCACTATTTTCTTTCTGTTTACCATCATTAATTGTTTCATTCTAGTAAATATCCTCGGGCAAGCCCACGAGGCATTAAAATTCCAAAAACCAA
>QIJL01000350.1 GCA_003232435.1 Flavobacteriales bacterium
ATGGCACATCCTCCTGACAGAGCAAGATTAGGACACCCGGTTTCTTTATACACATGGTTCAGTATATGAAAAAACGCCTCTTCATACATCCCTTGAAGAGAGGCAGCAATATTCTTATGTCTTTGGTTAATCTCTTCGTCTCTTTTTCTGTCAGAGCCCAGGAACCTTACGAGTTTTTCAGAAAAGACAGGCCCCATTTTCGGCTCCCCATCATTCCAAGTCATGGTAACCCCTTCTGAATGATGGATAAAATAGTCCAGATTAAGCTCAAACAGCTTACGGTTTCTCGAGTCTGTATGTCCGTTAGCCAACTTGACGATATCTTTCATGCCTTCCATAAACTCCGGATCACCATAAGCGGCAAGCCCCATCACCTTATACTCATCACCATATTTCATAAAACCCAGATACTGTGTAAAAGCCAGGTAAAACAAACCCAGAGAATGCGGAAAGAAAATCCTGTCTCTCACTTTCAGACTGTTACCTTCACCCATCCCCCACATACTGCCAACAAAATCACCAAACCCATCCACCGAGACCACAACAGCTTCTTCAAAGGGAGACACCAGAAAAGAACTCGCCAGATGAGCAATATGGTGTTCAACATTATGAATCTTTGCCCTGATTCCTGGTCCATTAATCCTTAATCCCTGAACGAGTTCCTCACGAACATCATGCACTTTGGCAGCATTTTTAAGACGACCGGCAACTACATTGAAAGAAGGTCTTTTTGAAAACGCAAAAAGAGCCTTTTTAAGCATGTTGGCCTTCGGGTTACGGTTGATAGCTATATGGTCTACATCCTCTATACCAATACCCGCATCTTCCAGACAATAGTGGATAGCCTGCACCGGCAACCCGGCCCAGTGCTTCACCCTCGTAAACCGCTCTTCCTCAACCGCAGCAATCAGTTTCCCATCCACTAGTATGCAGGCAGAAGAATCACCATGATATGCGTTTAAACCAAGAATAATCATTTCATAACCATATATCTGTCTACCAACTTACCCATTTCTGCTTTAAGCAGAAATGGGTAGAAAGTACAGGTGTTAATAATAGGCGTTAATCCAATTTTATCCATTCATGATCTCCCTGTAAAGTTGGGCATGTTTTTTAGCACAAATTTCAATGTCTAAATGCTTAATCGCTATCTCTCTTGCCTGCTGACCAAATTTTTCCCTTAAATCTTTGTTTTCAATCAGCATGCTTACCTTTTCAGCTAATGCAGTGCTGTCTTTTGTAGGAACGACATACCCATTTTCGCCATTTTTAATAAACTTCGCAACGTCCCCTACATCAGTAGAAACTATTGGTTTAGCCATAGACATTGCTTCCCAGACAGAAATGGGCGATGCCTCTGCAATTGAGGAACAGACATAAATATCAACAGCTTTTAAGATAGAGGGAACATCATCCGAAGGACCATAAAAATGCAAATTTTTTAATTTAAGATTTCTGACCATCGCAACCATTTTTTCTAAATATTTTCTTTGATTGTCAAAATGCGAGCCTATCACAAAAAAATTCAGGTCACTATGCTGACTATTAAGAATTGATGCCATTTTAATAAAATGTGCTATTCCTTTGATTCGACTAAGATTGCCTACTGTAACAATTTTTATACCCTTACACTGTGCTATTTGGGGGTCCTCTTTAACCTTTTGGGGATCAAAGACAGAGGTATCCACAGGAGCCTGAATCACCATAACTTGTTTCTCTGAAAATCCTTTGTCGTTTAAGTAATAATTCTTCACTCTTTCACCAGCAGTAATAAAAACATTACAGAAATGCAATCCCAAAAATTTAAAAACTATATTTATATAGAAGGGTGTCTGGGTTTCATGTATTGTCCAAATCATAGGTTTACCAGCAAGCTTAGATGCTAATACCCCTTTTATTTGCCAGGAATTGTTGCAATGTACAATATCAACATCCTCATTTTTAATTAATTTATACAAGGAAATAGTTTCTGATATAAAAAAAATACAATATCTGATCAGATGTGTTCTTTGTTTCGTAAGACGATGTAAACTGAATTGCCTTGTTCGAATGCCTTTTTGGTTAAGTTTTTCAAGAAAAGAGTTTGAATTTTTTTCAGGAAGGACTACAGTTGTCTCAATTCCATATTTACTTAAACGTTCAGCAACAGAAGCAACCCATGCTTGTGGTCCCCCAAAGCGACCATCTTCAATTATATTAATAACTATCATTATTAATGCTCATCGAATAATACTGCAAAAAGATTTCATGAATATACACCAATACCACTTATAATTCTCTCTCAACCCAGCTTTCATCAACCTCATACCCAAGTTTAATCAACTCCTTACCCGCAAACTTATCGAAAATCTGCATAGCCTCCTTTGAGAAATGATTCCTCCAGTCACCAACAATGCCTTTTCTCAAAAAGCTATGTTTATCTTCCTTACCAGGGTTTCTTTTAGCTAAGTTTTTAAAGGAATATTTTTCGTCAATCTGTTTAAGCCGAATTTCATCCGGTTCTAAATTACAAACTTCATGTATGGCTTTGCGTAGTTCCTCTATAGGATTCTGCAATAAGTTTTCATACCTTATAAAAGATACATCCCTGTTTATCCAGCTACTAATAAATTCACTCCATGTAAACCTTGGACGTTTCTTATGCGTGAATTTGTACTCAATGAATTTTGGCAGATTACTTTTAATATCATCATAATCATCGAACTGCAAATTCCTTCTGGTTATTTCTACCAATCGACTATTAAATTTGTCATTCTTAAATAAGCAGTGGTAATAAAATGAAACCATTATATCCCGTCCATCGCGAAGTACCACAAATACGTTTTTCATAGTTGGAGAATAAAGATAATGTCCATGCATAATAGATGATTGAAGTTTTGGAAATTGATTTCTTGGAAAAGGTACGTTTAGATAATCTGAAAGCATCTGAGAGACCCAACTGCCTCCAGATTTTGGGTATTCGGTGACAATGTAGAGGGGAAATGCTTTGGATAAGCAGGTCACCATTAACAGCCGAGTTAACCCTTCAAACTTTGTTTTAAGAGTTTGTATCACTGTCTTACCCATCACCATTTAAAGTTCCTATATTTTTTAACAAGGCATCAATGACTGGTATTAGTTGAACGGGTTTTGACAAGGCAAGATGCAAATCTGGAATCAATTTGAAAAACAAAGCAATTCCTTTTATTAAATCTCCAGAAATAAAAAAATCTGCCATAGTTTTAAGCATTCTTCGAAAAATAATGCGCTGAACATAAGTATTAATTGCAGGTTCTATCTTTACCATGTTTTTTATTTTTTCAGTATTGATATTAGTAATACCTAAATCTTTTGCCCTATATAAAGCTTTAATTATTACATTTAAATAAAGATTTTCAATGCTTTTATGTGATAACGATCGGGAATGATATCGGTAATTAATTAAAGGTTCTCTTAAGACACTAATCTCCATGCCAGAATAAATAATTTTAAGCCATAGTTCTAAGTCTTCAACAGTTTTGTAATTTTCATTATATCCCCCTAAATCCAACAGTTTCTGTTTAGAGTACATCATCGAAGAATGAATAAAAGGCGAACCATAATTTAAAAGATAGTCTTTCTGAGAGAGCCCCTTGAAATTGATCCGGATATCTTTTATTTTCTTGCCAGTTGCTCCTATCATAACGCCTTCAGTTGCCAGAAAAAAGCAATCAAGATGGCTAATCATATAACTATATTGACGCTCAAGGCGCTCTGGATGACTGACATCATCAGAATCGAAAACAGCAATCAACTTTCCTTTTGCAATCTGTAAACCGGCATTGCGAGCAGAAGCTGGGCTTTGCTTTGTTTCCTTAATAATTTTAATTCTTTCATCTTTCTGGGCGTAATCTTTAAGAATTTTTGGCGTATTATCTGTTGAATTATTATCAACTAAAATATATTCAAAGTTTTTATATGTTTGATTCAAAATGCTATTAATTGCTTCCCTTATGTAACGTTCACCATTATATACTGCAGTTAATACGGTTATTTCAGGATGATTTGTCATAATAATATCTCAGTTCCTATTTAGGTTAAAGCCTAAAAACCAATTACTTTAAGAATTTTCTCAAATCTATGTCCCCAAGTATGCTCTTTTTCGGCTCTTGCACGCCCAGACCTTCCAATTGCCTCTGCCACACTTGGATGATCAATATAATATCGCACTTTTGCAGCACATTCCTCAGAGGTAGTGTAAGTTTCTATTTCCTTACCTACTATAAATAGTTCTTCAAGGTCTGGGTTATGGTGTGTTAGATAAAGACTCCCGGACATTGGCCCATCAAAGTCACGCATTTTCAAAGCGTAGAAATCTTTGCAATGACCGATAGTTCCAACTCCAAGAACAATACGTGACTGAGCAAAGAGTTCAGGGATTTTTTTTGTTTCTATAAAACCATTGGGCCACCCACGTCCAAAACAGGTCACTTTTATCCCCTGTTTTTCGATGGCTTTGACAATATCTGTACGGATACCGTAGTTGGCACCCACAAAGCAAACATCATAAAGCTTTGGGTTGGATGAAGGTTTAAAGAATTCTGGGTCACTCGCCTCTGGCAAGTAGATACTTGGACAACCCTCTACATGGTACCACAAACAGCACTCCTTTGCCGCAGTACAGGCTAAATCAATTGCAGGAATTAGCCCAGAAGTTCCAGACAAGACACCATTGACTTTTCTTCCTTTAAAGACATGCCGATCATCCATTGCTATATTGACTACAACCAGTCCTTTGTTTCTAATGGTCTGTAAAGCTTGGGGGTCCATGACATGTGGCCACATCTGCCCTATAACAATATGTATAGGCCCTCTTTTTAATGTCCTATCACTTTGAGCTATAAGTTGTCGGCTATTTTCTTTTCGTGCAATTTTAAAATCAGAACCCTTAGGCCATATCTGTTCATATTTACCCGGCCTACCTTCAAATAAAATAACTTCACCAAACTTCCGCAACCCCTGAATAATACCGCTGGAATCCTGAGCATAATTAGCGCCTACCCAAAAAATCCTAAGTTTTCCTTTTGCCTCAGGCTCAAACTCAATATTCCGCTGCTTAAGTCGTTGTTTCACAAAATCAGCAACATTTTCTTCACGGTAAACTATAGCTTTTTTTTTGGCCTCTATTTTGTAAAACCCATTTAATTCATAATAAGAACGCAAGGTTCTGTCTGTTTTTAACTTTGCATTTAAGGAACAAATAAGCGAACTTTTCTTGAGGATTTGTTTAAATCGCATTAAGTCAATAATATCCCAATTGTTTCCTTCTTTTTAATAGTCTCAACAAAACACCCAACAGTAAAATTAAAAATCCAAAATCAACTAATCCGGCGGATCGGTGTAACCTTCAGTTTTCTGTACCTCTTTGCCATTACCTCTCTTTTAAATACAGTTGAATAGGACTTACAATAGGCTGAAGCAGCAGCACCGATAGCAAAAGTAAGACATAGACTTCCACCAGCAATTCCAAACCCGTATTCAAATGGACTGCTGACCCAAGGTATCAGTATCCATGCTGTTGCTAACCAAGCATGTTTATTCCCACGAGCCCGCTCAATTCGTTCCATTTTAATTACTTGATATGACAGAGCAGCCATTCCAAAAATATATAACAACCCACCAATAAGACCCCAGTTAAATATCATTGCTACAAAAAATGACTCAATTATTGGCTGATTCCAATAGGACATACGGGCAATTTCTGCATCTGCTCCAGGTCCTGCACCAAAAAATTTATTATATCCCATTGAGTCGGCTACATTAAAAATACCGGCGGCAAAACCCTGCCTGGCAGTATTATAGCCCTCAGCCAAGCTCGTCCCAGATGCAGTAGAATGGTAGCTACGAGTGATAAAAAAAGGCTTGATAACTAAGTCGTAATTCCTAATAACAAGCCCTATACTCAAAACCAGGAGCGTCATACTTATGATTTTGGTATACCAAGCACGTTTCCCTGATATTATAATGGAAAACAGGAATATCGCAACAATAACAGCTAATGTCAAAACTGCTCCTCTGCTAATAGTAGCGAGCAAAAAATAGAAAAGATAAGCACATACTACGAGCAAAAAGAGACGGCCAACCAACAACTTTGATGATATAATCCAATTGAAAGCAATTAAAATTAAAAACACTAGTCCATAGCCCGTAGCTACAGCATTGGTTAAACCCCGGAAGCGTCCGCCTGCCCCCAAATTAGCTAAATCCATATTCAAAAGGCCAGTATGTTTTGAACTGCTTAATAGTATACTTATAGATACAATTATGACTACAATTAAAGCGCCAGTATATAAAACTGTTAGAACGTTTTTATATATAGTAGGTGGATCCTTCGCTAAAAGCCCGCCTATGATATTCCACCCCACATAAATTGATAAGATAAACGATAATATAACCCTAACCGACTTCATCGGAAAAAGAAATATTGGAAGAAAGGAAAGACAGTAAAAAATGGATAAAGTTATCGGGATTATAATTGCCTGATTACGACCATAGTTCTTGAGTGCAATCCTTAGAGGCACTTTGAACAATACACACGTCAAGATACCTGCCAACGCTATCATTGGCCAAACAAGGCCAAAACTAAAGAAGTCCTTGGTAATGTCCATAACCCGAGAAAGCACGTTACCATTTAAAAAGACTGCAATAGTCGCAAGAAAAATTCGGACTCTCTGTGTCATCCCGCTATAAAACCATATAAAGTAACAAAATTACAACCATGAAGTAAAAGAACACTCTGGATAAAATAAACACGAATCCATCGTGTAGGGTTAATAACAGTACCAGATTTCTTTGCCTGAAATAAATCAAGAGCAACAATTGCATAAGCCGACCAAGCTGCCAGCAATGTATTCAGCTTTGCTGGTTCTTCGTTTGACCAAATAAGGGCGATGAATGTGATGTAAAATAACCCCTCTACAAACCAACCTCTGGTAAAAATCGCAAATATATTCCTATCTTCTGGTTGTAACTTAACGGAAACGTTTGCATTTAATACATAAGGCTTAGAGTAATTTTTTATCATCGTTTAAAGCTTATCCCGACTAATTCTTCCCCTATGCCCACTTTAGCGGCAAGCCAGCCAACAGGATAGCACACCAAACTAAGCCATACTGGAATATTAAGTTTCAAAGTGGGCTGTTTCTTATTCTTATTCCTCTTCCTCAACTGCATAAGACTCAATGGCAGCCATGATGTAGGATTATAGCCATAAATGTCAATATCTGTAAAACCTGCTTCTTCCATCAACCGCCTTAAAGATGTGGGGGTGAAAAGCTGCATATGAAAGGGTATCCATGAAGAGATAGAATTGCCTTTCATAAGCCGTATACTAAGGCTTCTGCCATGGGGGACATAAACTAAAAGTTGGCCTCCTGGTCGCAGTAAGCGGTAACATTCCCTGACCACTTCTTTTGGGTTTGGAACATGCTCCAAAGCATTGTCAATCCGAATATAATCAAAATGGGCACATGGCAAACCTGTTTCCTGTAGTTCGCCCTGAATGAAATGCCCCTGAGGCAGGATTTTCTGACAGACGCGTATAGCATCTTCCCCTACATCCACTCCCCAGACATCGTAGCCTCGCTGTACAAATTCAAATAGCTTAGCCCCATTCCCACAACCCAAATCAAGAAGCTGTTTGCTTCCCTGCGGTACTGGCTCAAGTGGCCAGGAGTGGGGACGAAAACGAGCCTTTCTCAACAACCCTTTCCATTTCGGCACAGATTTTTCAGCCTGTTGTTTCAGCACTGCCACATCCACCTGACCAGCATTAGCTGTAATATCAGAATCCAATAAAGAATAAAATTTAACAATCTCCTCCCACTGTGGCCGCTCATACAGATAAATCAGAGAACACTCACGACATTGGACATAAGTGCCAGAACAGTCTATATTGTCACGACGGTTATAGTCTTGGAAGAGGATATTATATCCTGAGTCGCCACAAACAGGGCACAAAGTTTGTTCAATTTTCACAATATTTCCTCATTCTTGAACACTTAAGAATTCCTTCATAAAAAGATAATTGTGCGTTCCAAACTGAGTCCTTCGCAACCTCACACACTCTTCTATGCTGGCTGGCGTGACGGCCTGACGTAGATTGTTTGCAGTCCATGATTTATACCCATACTTCCAGAAAACGTCAAATGTCTTGGCATAATTTCGATTGAAACCTGAGGGATGATGTTCAGCCAGTCCGATTTCCATAATCCATATTGGCGAGGGCGTCAGTGACAAAGTACTGATAGCACCCTGTAGCAGCTCATATTCTGCCCCTTCAACATCCACCTTGATTAGCAACTTTTTTCCGATAAAGCGTTCACCCAAAACAATATCCAGTGTCGAGAGAGCAATTGTCCGGCGCAGTAACGGTGAAGTGCCAGCCCAGCCCTCCAGCAGAGACGCCCCAGTCCCCCCCCCATATAGGTTAGCCAGGCCTGGGTTAGGGGATAAACCAAGGGGATAAACCTCCACGTCATTCCAGCTATTGGCATAGAGATTGGCATAGAGATAATCCAGATTTTGTGTGAGCGGCTCAACGGCAACGGTATGAACTCCTTTTGACCGAGCCATGCAGGTGTAAAACCCGATATTCGCTCCAATATCAACGAATACATCCACATCAACCAGCATTTTCTCAATCAACTTTGTTTCTTCCTGTTCAAAAGTCCCTGTCTGCATCGCTTGGTTGCCAATTAACCTGAATCCATATGGTGTAAACTCTGCCTGCTGCCGCTGAAAAAGCCAGGCATCGCGCAGTGTGCGATACGCAAAAGCTAACGCTGGGTAGCGTTCTATTAATGGCTTAAGGTGCTTAAACATGTAAATGCCTCCTCCTCCAAATCAAAAATGAGTTTTTAAATCAACATCACTTGTCATCTTAACTACTTACCAATAGCCTCTCTGCTGTTTCTTGATACAGACAGTGGTTGTATCAACCGTACAACGGGTCTAATTCTTGGCCATAACCTTGCAATACGCAGCTTTAGTGCCATAAACTGTAACAGTGACCGGGGGCGCCGAAGCAGTGTGCAAATTCTGCACTCCAAGTCCTTGATAAATTTATTATATTCTTCTATATATTCAGGTAAAAGACTGCCACATTTCACTGCAAATGCAAACTGAATCGCCGTGTAATAGCCTTTGTCTTTGTAAAACTTAAGTAGTCCCGGTGTATACTTCAGAACAAATGGATGATGAACGGCTCTATCCATACGTAACAGTCCTTCAGGTGAAGTGGTAATAGTAAAATAATCGTCATCACATGTAGCGAGCGGTTCAGAAATAATGGCCAGTTGCAGATTTGGAGATGCCTCCAGAACTGAAAATGCTAATGAAATGTAGTACCAACCATCTCCAAGATTTTCATCCAGGGCTTGCCATTGGGAACTATTGAAGCTAATTTTGCGTGTAACAAATATGCTTATCTTAGTGTAGCGAAGTACATGTTCAATTACCGAGATAGGGGCAGAAACTAACCTCGCCGGTTCTGGATAGTCGAATTGCCTGACCGAGGATCCCGGCGGTTGAATAAACGAAAACAGGAGCACATCCGGATTGTACATTTCAAGTGTTTTAACAACATTGGCAATAGCACTTTTAAGCGGAAGATCATCATCAGCCATAAACCATACGTAGCTTGTCTCGGCTTTTGTATACAGAAATTTTATATTACCGTCAAACCCGAGATTCTCTGGTTGTCTGTAGTATTTAATATTGATATTGGAATTAAGAAAGCCGGACACTGCAGCGGGAGTCGTGTCAGTTGAAGCATTGTCACTTACTATAACAGCAACACGATCCTGCAATTGTAAGTTAAAAATCTCATCATTAATTACATTGAGCAACCTTTTTACCTTAGCAGCACGGTTGTATGTTGGAATTGCTATGGTCAGTATATACATTTATCCTCTACCTATGTTGTATGATCCCCAATCAGGGTAAATATAAAAAATCACTAAAGGAAATCACCCAATAAGTGAGAAAATCATGAAACAAAAAGGACTCAAAAGCAAGGGGAAATAAGCAACCAGTCCTGGCAGGTAAAGCTGTTTGGTAAAAAAAGAATCTCTCAATTTAGGCCTTATGATAGTTTATCTTCTGATCGTAATTATATGCCCAAAATAATTCCTGAACTGTTCAATATCCGCCTTGTTCAAACCTGATGTGACTGCCCCAATCATCCATGCAAGCATAAAAACAACAGACCAAAAAAACAGTAACGGCCATGTCCCGGCCGGTTGCCAGATATACACAAAAACAAACACAGGCAATGCAAAAAGGTTGGCTATCAAGGCAGGGGATATAGCCTCATGCCATACATCCAGAAACGATACTTTGAGTAAGCGAAACCCGTAGATGACTAATATAACTACTACTACACCCTCCACCAGAGCGCTTGCCACCATAACCCCCTGCAAGCCAATTACTTTTCCCAACCAAAGGGAGAGGATTAAGTTGGAAACTCCACCCACAATACTTACGATAGAGAGCAATCGCACTGCGCCATAAACCACCATTATGAGTGCATTGAGATGATTTATTACCGTAGCAATGGAAAACAAAGCAAGCGCTATTGTCATCAAGTTACCTGCATATTGAGCTTTGCCTACCCACAAGGTAATCAAGTCGTGGTTGAAAGCCGCTAAACCCAATGCCAAGCCAAGTGCAAAGAGCAGACTATAGCGTAGCAAACGAAGATAGGAATTTTGTAACTGTACAATAGCGTGTTTGCCATACAGCTCGTTTACTGCCGGTGCAGCATTGTCAGCAATTTTCCAGAGCAGTGCAACGAGAAGAAAGGTTGGCATCTGTGTGGTATAGTAAATTGAGGCTGCTACAGCACCATACAGTTTGCCTACCACAAGATTATCCGTACTTAAAGATAACCTGCCCCCAACAATCACCAGCAGGTATCCCACACCAAACCCTATCATTTCACGGAAAAGTTTCCTATCAGGGATTCCCCAATCAAACCTGTCATCCGGATAGAGT
Source organism: Flavobacteriales bacterium (assembly GCA_003232435.1). Taxonomy (GTDB): domain Bacteria; phylum Bacteroidota; class Bacteroidia; order Flavobacteriales; family Flavobacteriaceae; genus Aurantibacter_A. The sequence continues at coordinate 11,014 of QIJL01000350.1, forward strand.
CTGCAATAGTACCAGCGTTGGGCTGCGAAGGTAAAAGCCTCAGCCAGAATATTTGCCAGCATCAGTCCGACCAGCCCCATACCCACTGCTACCAAACCCAATGAAAAAAATAAACGCAGTGCATTCCCAACCAAGGTGATCAGGTTGGCGGCTGCCAGATTCTGGGTTGCTATCAGTGCACCACCATAAACTGCAAGTGGAGTACGGATAATGCTCCACGCCGCCAGCAACCACAGGCCTATCCTGGCTTGCTCTTCAACAGAGGCGCTGAGTGAGAAGATAGTTCCCACATACACACTGAAAAGCATTGCCAAAAATGCAAATACCGTATTGCTGAACAGGTAAAAGGTCCGTCCGGTGGTAAAGATATCCCCAAACCTCTTTCTCTTATCCTCATCCCCATAAGCCTGAGCCAAATAACGACTGAGAGCTACACCAAAGCCAAGGTCAACGAGCAACAGATAGGCTATTGCCTGCATTAATACAGCATAAGCTCCCAGTGTCTCCTGCCCTGCCACATGCAGCACCACCGGCGCAAGCGCAGCCTGCAAGACAATCCGCAGGCCGAATTCGAGAAAACTCGTTAGTGTTCCACTGATTGCACGAGATGTGCGGGTACTCATCTGCGATTTCTGATTGATTTGTCAAACAATTTCTTATACATGCTGTCTCGATTCAGTGGGTTTAAAGAGAATATTGTGTAATGTTCTTTTGATGCTTTCTCTGAGATCAACCATTTGGTAGATACCGCACTCTTCCTGCGCCCGTTTTGTTAAAGGCACATAGCGTTCGGGTAGTCTATATGGGGCAGGTGCTTTGGCTATTCTCACCTCAATAGGCTTCTGAAAACTCTGTGCCACTGTATGAGCTAACTCAGCAATAGTTATATCTTCTTCTGAACCAACGTTATACGCGCGGCATGACTCACCCTTAAAAAGAAGTGTCCATAACCAGATGGCCAAATCAGCAGCGTAGAGATAGGATCGATAAGGAGTTCCATCACCCTTGATCTGGATGGGTCCCCCATTCAACCCATCCCTGATGAAGTTTCCAATGGCGTAATGAATATCTAAGGGCAGGTAAGGACCAACAAAGGAGAAACAACGGGCAATCTTAATTGCAATACCATACCTTTTTGAATAATACGCACAGAGGAATTCTGCTGCCCGCTTAGCCTCTCCCCAAGCAGAGTTCGGGTCAGTAGGATCGGGCGCGCCATAATAACCTTCAGGAATATGGGTCATGCCTGATGGTTGTTTGCCATAAACAGCTCCGGAACTGGTCAGAAGAAACTTTCTGGCATGACACTTAATAGTAAAATCAAGTGTATGTCTTGTCCCCTCTACAACGGTATCAAACTTCGCCAGAGGGTCTTCGTTATTGAACGTGGCACGGGCTGAAGTAGCGGCGGCGTGAATGATATGCGAGAATTCCCCTTCGGGAAAATTGAAATTCCTGACATCTCCAATATGAAATTGGATTGACGGATTGGCAACAAGGTGTGGTGCCTTTTTTTGGAAAGCATTGTAATTCCTTGTAAGGACAAGGGCTGACGCATTAAGATTGAGGTTATCATTTACCCATGCGAAACTCTCCAACAGCCAGCAGCCGAAAAAACCAGTACCACCAGTGATAAATAGACATTTCCCACGGAGCTCTTCCCAGAGATATTCGGTGTGGGTTAGAATGTAGTCTAAATCGCCCGCGAGAGGATTATTCCGAAGATTACTTTGCTGTGCTCGCAATGATAGTCCCATTTTTACGATTCTTCAGAATCAATAAAATCCTTACTGGTAAACACTTCAGAATAAGGTACTGGGAGTGGTTTACCATATATTCTGTTTACTACGTAGTCATTAATAAATTCTCTATCCTCTGCAATAAGACAAGTGTCAACATATTTTCCAAAATATTTAAGCTTCAAACCTCTTCTGATAATATCTTTTAACGGTTCCTCAAAAAAGTTTCCAAGTGAAACATGAATATATGGACATGGCATTACATCGCCATACTTTGTAATAGACACCATTCTTTTAACTGCTATACAACCTAAATCAAGACCATACGATGGGGTTAAATGTGTAAACACATTATACTTTTTCTCGAGTTTTCTCATATAATCCATATCATCTCTATTGACAAGAACATCAAAATTTCCTTCCCAGGATCCAACAGGTTTTGCATATGTTACAAATACTCCAACGCCTTTTCCATTCAAAAACTTCACAAAATCGATGAACTCTTGCGATCTAACTCTTTGCTTTGACACTACAGTTTGTATAATAATATTTAATCCTGCGTTCAAAGCCGCATCAATAGCTCTTATGGCTCTTTCATGCGAATCTGCTTTGCGTCTAAATCCATTATGATCATCCGCCGAAAGACTATCAAGACTCAACTGAACTTTATTAACGCCTATACTTTTTAAATGTTTTGCTCTTTCTGCATCCAAAAACCATCCATTAGTATCCGAAGTTATGTAAAACTTCTCAGGGTCTATAGCCTTAACTATATCATCAAAGTCCGGAAATACTAATGGTTCTCCGCCTGTAATTACAATATGCGCAAGCCCCATTTCGTCAGCTTGTCGTGAAAGTTCCTTCACATCACTAATTGTAAAAAATCTTCCTTTCTTTTTCCCTTGGAATTTTTTTACTGAACAATGCTGGCATGCAAAATTACAAGTATAATCGTATTGAAATTGAAGTATAGCTATGCTCTCTCCCTTTTTAACTTTTTCATCAAATTTCATGATTTTTTCATAAACATACGGTTTTTCTTTTTTCAGCAAGTTCCTTTTATTTGTTTCATCTAACTTTAATTGTCCTTGTTGAATTGACATAATATTTGTCTCCTTAATAAATTGATTAAATATCTAAGCACAATGATTAAGAATTTATAATGCTATATAGGGATATTAAACATATCCACATATTTGCGCCAAAGAGCCTTTTCTATTGCAATCATATTTGCAGTATTCATGTATTGATGTGCTTTTTTAGAATTATCAAGTTTTTCATAACATTTTGCGGCATAGTAATATGCGATAGCATGGTCATTTTTTGCTCTTATTGCGTTCTCAAATCCTTTTAACGCCATTTCATAATTGCCCAAACGGAAATCACTATTTTCTACAAAATTAAGCTCCAGATTTAAGATATATACTATTTCCTGGATATATTCAGCGCTAAAATCCTCGGTTTCGACAATCGCTTTTTTAAAAGAGCTATCAATATAATTACCTTTTAGATAATTCTTCTTAAAGCATATATCGAACATTTCACTTCCTACAAGAGGAGCAGCAACATTTATTCTGAACCAGTTTGCATTGATGGTTTTTAAAAATGATCTTGTATCATCGATATCCTGCTTTGTTTCACCAGGAAGTCCTATTAATATATTCACATCCGTATATATTCCCAATTCACGGCAATCATCAGCTACACGTTTAATTATAGAAAGGTTAAGAGGCTTGTGCATTATTTCCTTTAAAACTCTATTGCTCCCCGATTCAATCGACAAAACAAGCTGATTAACCCTTAGCGCTTTTAAAGCCTCAAGTATTTTTCGGTCAAGAGCATACAGAGCCAATGAATTTGGGAAAAAGCAGTCATTTGCAATTCCTTTACTATATCAATGATTTCAAAGGCTCTTTGTTTGTTTGCCATGAAGTGGTCGTCCTGAAAAATAATTGTTTCTACCCCGTATTGGTCTCTAAGCCGTTTAAAATCCTCTCTGACCCGGGTGATGCTATGATAACGCATCTTTCTTCCGTGGACCGTGTGTGATGAGCAAAAACAACAACGATGAACACAACCTCTGGAGGTCATCACAGGGAAATTGTGCTTTTTTCGTCTTATAGAAGGGTACGCTGATATAGTTGGGTTTAATCTATATTCATCTATTTCTACAACGTCAAAATCATAGAAAGGTATTTCATCAAGGTTTTCTATAAAATCATGTTTGAATGACTGCCCTCTTTCAATTTCTCTCCGCGTAATCCACAATGGGTTTTCTTCAAGGTGCTGCAATTTATCATCGGCTTCCACAAGACCTAACAGAGGCTTTTCTCCCTCACCGTAGCAAAGAGCGTCAAAGCATGTGCTGTCTCTAAATATTTCATTATACATGTTTGTTGGCACACCGCCACCTGCGACTATAACAGTGATAGGGAATATATCGCGGCAGCATTCTGCAATATCCAGCATATTCTGATATGACGGCGTAAATAATACGGATATACATATTATGCTTGGAGCATAACCCTTCCACTTTGGCGCTGAAAGAACGTCATGAAAAAACTCTGCAAAAGAAGGAAATCCAAAATTTTCCAATTTATTTAAAACAATGTTAAAATCAACAAGCCTTGTTTGTGTTGTGGTAAACTTTTTCACATACGCACTCAATGATAGTACACCCAGAGGCATGTCGGTAATTACAGTTCCAAAGTTGCCTGATTTCTTCGATACCATTTTTACATTGTCAGGAGGATTGACAAAATCCTCATATTTAATATTCGGTGGAACTATAAACAAAATTTTATCCATTATTATCTCCTACGCAGTGGTAATGTTAAACAACTTCCAATCCAAAATCTCTCAATATAGAAATATTTATATTTCTATCAAACCTCTGCCGTATAATCCTTGCTACTTCATCGGAGTAACTAGCCGCCATAACAATAACAGCATCTACAGGGTCTGAGTTAAGTTTATCTGGGGCAACAATAGGGATATGTGTGGCTGGTGTGAATTTACCCTGTTTAAATGCTGCAGAGTCAATGACATACCTGATTTTGTCGGCTAAATTTATTAAAGAGATAATTGCAAGTGCCTGATGTCCAGCACCCCATATTGCTACCTTTTTATCCTTAAAACGACGGATATATCCTTCTACTTCATTTTTAAGTTTTGTCTGCTCTTTATAAAAATGCGATATGTCCAGCTTTTTCACCAGAAAATTCCCCCATCTCCCCTTTGGCAAAGGGGGACGAGGGGGGATAATTTTCATTCTCCTTACAATAGCAGAAATTATGTAATCGTACCATATTTCATTACAGTCAATAATTTCAAAACCGTTTAGCCTTAATGTTGTATTTAAAGTTTCCCTGGTAAAATAAAATAGATGATCACCTATGAATTCAGAGAAAAGTTTGTTTCGCAAAATCATATCAAAATTTGGTACCTCGACAAGTCCTATAACGTCATCTGTCAAATTGTTATATATTCCTCTAAGAGTTGAATTCGGGTCAGGTAGGTGTTCAAGAAAATTCAATATAAAAAAGGTATCAAATGGGGCATGGTTTAACTTATACACACTGCTTTCGACGAATCCTTTTGAAACCTTCAGACCATTCTTGACACAATGCATTACCGATTCTTCAGAATGCTCTAATCCATAAGCATCTACTTCAAATTGCTGCATAAGAGACAGGTACTCTCCACGGCCACAGCCAATCTCAATAACCTTTTTCCCTTTGAGGGAATATTTTTCTATGAAACTACTGAATTGCTTTATTCGGAAATCCTTCATTTCCTCTGAAAAAGCAGCGGCTCGTATAACTTTTTTATAATAAGGGACGGGGGCGTTGCTTAGCTGCACCAATCCACAACCTGAACACTGACATACTTCCAGATCAACTCCTTTATCCCTTTCAAGCGATTCTGCACCCGGCAAAAATTGAGCAGCCCTTGGCATATTCTTGTATCGCAACAATGGTTCTTCAAAAAAATTTTGCCCACATACTCTACACTTATTTATTAATTTCATGATAATTTAGATAAATTTTCTATACATCTCGTGTACAGGGATTATGTTGGCAGGGAAAGAGCTATGCCACATCCATTCATTTGGGTTAGGTGAATTGCTTTTACACCTTAAACTCTCATCAGGCTGTGTTACAAGATTACATTGATATAACAAGGATATAAAATGACCACGGGTTTCTCTTGTGTTATGAATTTTTTCATTAATTGCCAGTGGAGTATGCTTAAACTCTACTTCAGCACCAAGCTCATGTTTTGCGACTGCTTTCACTCTTTTAGCAATTGTTTCTTTATACCTTATAACACCACCTGGTACATGCCACCCCGGAGGATAATAGCCATCATCCCTCCAGGTCAGAAGGGTATGGTTCTGTTCATTTTTTATCAGTAAATCCACATTAATAAGGGGTGTAACCCTACTTACAAAAAGAAATAGCTCCTCCGGTAGCCCTTTTGATGGATTCTGGATAGACGATTCTAATATATCTATGATTTTTCTTAACTCCAATGTCCTACACGTATTTAATCTTTTTCTCATTCTTTACGAAATCACCATATTACTTTTGAATTCTTCCCGATCCAAGAAAGGCCAAAGGTCTTCAAGTGGTTTAGAAACCATTGTCCCATCTGCAGCTTGTACTGACGAGATACGCGGTGCGGTGAATTGGTTTGGTGTTATTGCTACATCGCATACAACAGGTCCCTTATATTCCAGGATTTCTCGTACTTTTTGCCGCATTTCCGATTGATTGCGAATTTCTACAGGTTTTATCCCATAAGCTTCAGAAACCTTGGATAAGTTGGGCAATGTGAGGCCGCTGGACGGATTGCTCGCAACATAGTAACCATTAAAATGAGCTCGCTGTGTTGCCTGGATCGACGCATATCCATTATTATTCAAAATAAAGAATTTAATCGGCAAATTCAAACGTCGGACAGTTTCAAGTTCCTGGATATTCATTTGAAAACCACCATCCCCCTCAATACAGACTGTACGTTTTCTACCACTGGCCAAACAGCCCCCAATTGACGCCGGAATACCAAATCCCATGGCGCCAAGACCGGGACTATTAAAAATACGCATCCCCTGCTTGACTCTAAATGCCTGCATGGTAATCTCAGCACATGTGCCTGAGCTTCCGGGCATCAGGAGATCATCTTCGTTCATTTCATCTGACAGGGCATCAATAAGAGCATATGTGTTTACACCATTTTTTTCTTTCCAGTATTCAGGCAGCATTACCGGATACTTATTCTTCCATTCCCTGCAACGTGACCACCATTCAGAACGTTCCCTTGAGATGATTAAATTCTTTTGTTCAATAATTTCCTTGATAAATTTTTTAATATCGGTACAGATAGGGACGTCGATGGTCATGTCCATTTTATTTATTTCTTTTTGATCAATATCCACCATGATCTTTTTGGCCATTCTTGCGAAATTTTTATGACTGTATCCAGTTTGCCCAAGGTCCAGCCGGGCACCTAAAATCAAAATAAGGTCTGAATTCTGCTGTGCAAAATTTGCTGCGCGTTGGCCTACCGAACCTGGACGACCAATGTACAAAGGATGATCTTCCGACAAGAAATCAATGGCCCTCCAGGTTGTAAGGCACGGTATGTTGAGAATTCCCGTCAACTCCTTGAAATCATCGAGAGCCTTGCCCAGCCTTACCCCGTTTCCGACCAGTATCACTGGTCGTTCGGCCTGATTTATCAACTGGATCGCTTCCCCGATAGATTCTTTCAGGGATGCGTTATTGCCAAGTGTGACAATCTCTCCGAAATCAAAGCCTTCTAATGATGATTCTTCAATGTTTGCGGCCTGAACATCCAGAGGGATATCAAGCCAAACCGGACCCGGCCTGCCATTCTTTGCAAGGTAAAGCGCTTTTTCCAGGTGATACTTTATTGTATCAGGCTCCATTACCGTAACAGCATATTTAGTGACATGCTCCACCATCTTAACTATATCGAGTTCCTGAAAACCCATCTGGCGTACACCTCGGTCACCGGACAGGTCTTTTCTCTTGACCTGTCCGGAGATAAACATACTGGGCGTAGAATCTATCCATGCTGCCGCAACCCCGGTTAAAGTATTGCTTCCACCAGGGCCTGTTGTAACCAGAGCTACCCCAAGATTATTTGTATATTGTGCATACGCATCTGCGGCGATGGCGCAAGCCTGCTCATGAAGATTACACACATATTCAATGCCCTTGCACCTGCCTACTGAATCCACGAGATGCATGCAGCCGCCACCCGGTAGCATAAAAATATGTTTTACGTTAGTCTCAGAAATAAATTTTATGACATAATCCGATAGCTTAATCACCTTAGTTCCCCCCTACAATTAAATATTCTCCAGATCCACTAAAGACTCAACAATCGATGTTCTGCTCTTGTTCCAAGGCCTTGGGATTATAATACTTTTCAGACCTGCCCTTTCAGCCGCCTGTATATTTGCCATGCTATCATCAACTATTACATCAACTTTTTGAATCCATCTTAAGAAAGCATCTTTATCAACATCATATTCCGGAATATTAGCTCCTTCTCTTTTTGAAGGTACAAAATGGAATGTTCTTATCCATGATCCAAAGTACTTAAGAACCCACTGGGCTGAAGCTGAAGCAGCAATAAGCGGTACAGATGTCAGAGCAATATGACGGAAACGATCGCCGTATTTAACGAACCACTCCATAACTTCCTTAACCGGCTTCATCTGCTGATATAAGGGTGACAGACGGTAATCATCCAACGATTGTAAATATTCGTAAACACTAATCCCCAACAGCCTGTGCGGAGGGTTCTCTGTAAGCTCCTCATACTTTAATTTGCAATCATCATGCTCTATTATCCATCTTTGCCTAAACCACATCAGCATCAAATCATTGAGCACATCATCAACATCCCAGGCAATTGTCTTCATGCTGTTTTTTTATGAGACAGGTTTTAACAGCCAGTCCGACCGGAATGTCATGGCAGTTTTTCTGTTTTTATTCTTTATCACATTACTATCATCATAAAAGGAGTCATCATTATAATGTGTTGTTGATATTTCTTCAAATATTGCTCCATTAGCAGAGCTGAAACTGTGTCTTATTTCCCGTTCTACTATTACCATATCTCCTGCTTTGCAGTTCTTTTCTTCCCCGTTAATATTTACTGTCATATCGCCGTATAGCACATGGAATGTCTCTTCCTTTTTCTTGTGATAGTGAACAGGATGGTTTTGATCTGGAAGCAGTATTATCAACTTTTTGCAATACTCACGATTGATACAATTAATAATTGTTGCCCCCCACTCTTCAAATTTGTCAATGCCATAATGATGTGATATTTCCATCTCCAGTTTATCAGGTAATACTACTTTGCTCTCTATCAATAACTCTCTCGTTTTTTTTACAATTTGCAAGACTTTATCCCTCAAATTAGTTAAACTTATATCGGTTATCAAAACAGCTTTATTGGCATCAATATCGCTGTTAGCAACAAATTCTGAATATTTTGATAATTGATTTGCTACAATTTGCTTTTCAAGGTTTGGTATTGCAAGAAATGTATTTGAAGAGTCAACTTTCTCCCCTTTTTTAATATGGGTTTGTGCAAAAACTCCTCGTTGCAATCCCCTTAAATCTATCTTTTCCTTCTCAGTACCATCAAATCTTTTTTCCGAAATACCGCATATTTCAAATGACTCTTGAGCAGCCTGAAGCCACGCTGCAATATGTTTCGGAGCAGAAGAATAAGCATTAATTGCATATTTATCAGTTCTTACGGCTACATGCCTTTCAAATACAGATGCTCCCTTGCCGATAGCAATTCCTATCGCTTCATAATTGTCAGGAGATTCATGGGTAGAATATCCTATAGGCACTCCTGGGTATCTCTTTTTCAACAAGTCAATCTGATTAAGTTGAAGATTTTTCTTAGTGGTTGGATATTCTCCTATACAATGCATAAGACAAAAAGTTTTATCTCTATGCTCAAAAAATGATACAACTTTATCAATCTCTTCAAGTGATACTCCTGCCGTAGAGGCAATAATAGGCTTTTTAATTTCTGAGATTCTTTCCAACAACGGCCAGTCTGTGAATGAACAACTTGCAATTTTGATAACATTATAATCATGCTTTTCTATTAAAGTAACAGAGTTTTCATCAAATGGTGTGCATATTGTTAAAAATCCAAGTTTTTCTGCTTCTTCCTTCAATAGCTCTCTTTCGGATTCAGACAAATTAGTTTCCATAAACCGTTTTACATACTTTAAATCTGTTCTATCTTTATAGTCAGGATGAATAAAAGTATCCAAATCTCTATATTGAAATTTTATCGCAAAAAGAAAATCAAAATCCTTCGTTATTTTATGAAGTTCACGTATAATTCTTAAACCATGCTCAACATCACCCATGTGATTGTTAGCCATTTCAAAAATAAACAAATTTTGGAAAAAATTACTCCTCTGCATCTATTGCCCCCTAAATGTCTTTATTTTTTTAATAACATATTTTAAAGCGTTACTCGTCATCCCCGGATAAACCCCAACCCAAAAAGTATTATTCATAATAAAATCCGTATTATTCAGATTATCATGTATACGATATTTTAGATTTTCAAAACTTGGATGTCTAATAATATTCCCTGCAAAAAGCATCCGTGTTGCAATTTTGTTATCTTCTAAATAGCTAACAATATCGTTTTTTGAAAATGGAGCATTTTCTTTAACTGTTAGCAGAAACCCGAACCAGCTTGGCTCAGAATTCCTTGTGGCTTCTGGAAGGATAAAGTAATCCACACATTTTTCTAATCCGTTATAAAGAGTTTTCCAATTTTTCTTCCTTGCTTCTACGAAGTCAGAGAGCTTCTTTAACTGAGCCACTCCCACTGCTGCCTGCATGTCCGTAACCTTAAGATTATAGCCAATGTGAGAATAGATGTATTTATGGTCATATCCTTCAGGTAAATCGCCCAGTTGCCATTGGAACCGATTACCACAAGTGTTGTCTTTACCCGACTCACACCAACAGTCTCTTCCCCAGTCTCTAAAAGACCCTATTATCCTTTTCAGTTGAGTATCATTGGTTACCAATGCACCACCTTCACCCATGGTAATATGGTGGGGGGGATAAAAGCTGAAGGTGGCTATATGACCGAATGTACCTGTATACTGCCCCTTATATTTTGAACCCAGGGCATCACAGTTATCCTCTATAACCCATAAATTATATTTCCGGGCTATTTTCATCACTTTATCCAAATCAAATGGATTGCCAAGAGTATGAGCCAAAAATATAGCCTTTGTTTTTTCAGATAAGGCGGCTTCAATTTTATCTGCCAGTATGTTATAAGTCCCAATATCAACATCGACAAATACAGGAACAAGATTATTTTGAATAATTGGATTGACTGTTGTGGGAAAGGCACAGGCAGTGGTTATTACTTCATCCCCAGGTTTTAATCGTCTTTCACCAAGCTTTGGAGAAGTTAAAGCAGATATGGCTAAAAGATTAGCTGAGGAGCCTGAATTTGTAAGGAGACAATGTTTGACACCAAGGAATTGAACAAATTCCTTCTCAAATTGTTTCGCAAACCTCCCGGCTGTAAGCCAGAAGTCAAGAGAAGCATCGACTAAACTGACTAATTCTTTTTCATCAAAAACTCTTCCGGCATAAGGAATGTAAGATTCGCCCGGAATAAGTTCTTTGGATTGATGGACAAGATCATAATACTCTTTCACCTTGTCAAAAATTTCAGCTTTCAAAATGTCTATTCTTTTATTATCCATGTGAGAAAAAACTACACCTCGATCTCCATATCATCAGTTGCAGCAAATGTATGACTAAATGTCTTTCTTGCCTGATCTTCTGCAATCTTTCTTTCTTCTAAGGTCTGATAAATATGAGCGTCAAAATGAACCAAAGCCAATCTTTTAACTTTAGCCTCTATAGCAAGGTTGGCGGCATCCTCGGGGTTTAAGTGAGGCCAGTTGTCGTCTCTCTGTCCATATTTATATGCACACTCAGCAATAAGCAGGTCTGCATTCCTTGCTAATTTAACTGCATTTTCACAATAACCTGTATCAGGACAGTATGTAATTGTTTTGTTCTCCAGTTCAAACCTGAAACCTAAAGTCAAAGATGAATGAAGCAGAGGCTCAGATTCAACATGAAACGGTAATCGCATTTCTTCTATGGGGAACTCATTAATTTCTATATTTAAGGAGAGTTGGTTAAATGGAATGGTATAAGGCTTGTTAACTATGGTTTCCAGAGCATTCTTGGTGCCTTTTTGACCGTAAATCCGTATACCTGCAGCAAAATGGAACTTATTTAAAATATGCAGCCCGATAATATGGTCAAGATGAAAGTGGCTTAAAAAAAGATATACCGGTTTATCATCGGTAATATGTCTATCTATTTTATAAAGACCGTTTCCTGCATCAAGAATTATATACTGTTTATCCGTCTTAATAAGTATACAGATTGTGTTCCCGGTGGCAGTATCATACCAACCATTTGTCCCAAGAAAGATAACTTTCATTTGTTAAAGAAACCTTCATACCAAATTATGGTTTCCTTTAAACTTTCCTCCAAAGTATAGATCGGTTTCCAGCCTAAAACATTTCTTGCTTTTTTTGCGGAAAGATACTGCTTTCTAATCTCATTCGTTGCTTTATTCTGTATGTCCGGTTCTAAATCTTTTCTTCCCATCAAGTTCAATATCTTATCAGTAAGTTTCAGTACCGTTAACGGTTTTTCAGTACTAAAATTAAATGCTTCCCCACTAATGTTGAGCTTATACATTTTCTCCACTAGAAATTTATAAGCCAATGCCCCATCTTTTATGTAAAAATAATCTCTAATGTATTCACCGTTGCTTCGAATCACCGGCCTTTCATTGTTTAATACGTGTCTTATGGTTTGAGGTATAAGCCTGTTAAAGTTCAGGTCTCCGGGACCGTAAAAATTGCCACATCTTGTAACACAAACAGGCAGTTCATAGCTGACAAAGTAGGAATGTGCTATCAAATCCACACAGCTCTTTGAAACATCATAGGGATGCTTTCCCTGTAATGGAGAATTTTCACTATAAGGCAACTTCTTTTGATCCCCGTATGCCTTGTCACTGGATGCCACAACTATGGCATTCACCAGCTTTCCGTTTTTTCTGCAGGCTTCAAGAAGGTTATAGGTTCCCCTGATATTGGACTCAAAAGTTGAAAGTGGGTTTCTGTTTGCTATTCCAACTATAGTTTGGGCTGCAAGGTGAAAAACTACTTCGATTTCATATTCATTAATGGTTCTCTCCAATAAATAATAGTCTTCTAAACAACCATGAACAACTGTTAATTTATTGTTAATATAGTCAAATTGTTTTGTATCGCTCCATAAAATTGATCTGGGAACTTTATCTCTCACAAGCCCCACTGTATTAGCGCCCTCGTCAATTAACAACTTGGTCAACCACGACCCTGCAAGTCCAGTACAGCCGGTAATCAAAACATTCTTGTTAGTCCAAAACATATTTTTTTTCATTCTTTATTTCCAGATCTTCCACGGTGCATTGCCGCTGTTCCATAAATTATTTAACAACTCCATGTCTCTCAGGTTATCCATACACTGCCAGAACCCGGAATGTTCATACATAACCAGTTGCTCTCTATTAGCCAGTTCTTCAAGAATTCCGTATTCAAGATCACAGTCATCATGATATTCCAGATAGTCCAATATTTCTTTTTTGAAAACAAAAAAACCACCGTTTATATGACCGGAAGAAGTTTGAGGCTTTTCGCTGAAAGTCTTAACGATGTTACTGTTTGTCAGAAGCTCACCAAAGCGGGCCGGGGGATGCACACCTGTTACAGTTGCAATTTTACCATGACTTTCATGAAATTCAATCAATTTATTTATATCAATATTTGCCAACCCATCCCCATATGTAACCATAAAGTTATCTCCATCAACAAACTTTTCTATTTTTTTCAGCCTTGCACCTTTAAATGCATGTAATCCTGTATCTACAAGGGTTATTCTCCAGCCTATTTCCAAGTGATCACCATGTTTTTCAATTTTATTGTTTGGACCCAGAGTCACTGTGAAATCGCTATTCAAAAATTCATACTTATAAAAGTATTCTTTTAATAGTTCACCTTTATAACCGAGGCATAAGATAAATTCATTATATCCGAAGTAAGAGAATATTTTCATAATATGCCAGATTATCGGCTTTGGACCAATTTGAACTAACGGTTTCGGTTTAAATTCGGTTTCCTCTCTAATGCGCGTCCCCAAACCTCCACAGAGAATTACTACCTTCATTTTATCCATACTTTATGCTCCTCATTAATTATGTAAGCATCCGCTCTGGATCACCTATGAAAAAGGCTATCATGTGAGTAGCCTGTGCATGGCCCTGTGAGAGCCTATCAGTTCACATCTTAAATGTTTAAAAATATCCTATGGTCAAACAAACTAAAAAAGACACGCTACCGCCGACCCCGACACACCTGTTGGGTTTGGATTTTAATGAGTTCTTTCAGGGGGTTACATAATTGTAGGTATGTGACATGCCCCCCTCATGTTACGATTAAAAGTATATGATATTTGCTGTGG
>QIJL01000029.1 GCA_003232435.1 Flavobacteriales bacterium
ACCCTGTTAACCGGGCTTTAGCCCAAAACCCGTAATACCGAACCAATAACCATAGGGCTTTCAGGAATCATAGCTATTTTAAACTAGAGCCAAGATTATAGGTGTGAAAATGATTTGATTCTTTCTCCATTCGATAAAGTAAAATCAACGAATAAGAATCTGCGCTTTGACGTACATAAACGTAAAACATAGTCGGCTCCATAAAAAAGTCCTGAAATCCAGGACTTTTGTTTAGTGACCCCGGCAGGATTCAAACCTGCAACCCTCAGAGCCGAAATCTGATGCGCTATTCAGTTGCGCCACGGGGCCGATTTAGAGTGCGCAATTTACACAAAAAGAACTTTCTGGTGCTAATAAAATACGCTCAATCCTAATTTCGTTTTTACACTTTAGGCAGATGCCAAAATCATCCGTTCCGAGCCTGTCAAAATTAAGCTTGAGTCCGGCCAAACGTTCCTTGGCTTTTAGCAAAGCAGCATCCATTACACTTCTGTTATTGATTGCATCCATCCGTGAGACCCTGCCAATAGCGTTGTCGGGAGAAATCGGTTGTGTTAGCTCTTCGTACCTCAAAACACTCTTTTCGGTTTTGACAATTTCCGTTTCAAAAAGCTTGCGAATTTTTATGATATCCATCCTATAAAAAACTTAAACTAGGATAGTTTGGCCTTAACAATAGTGGAAATTGTTTTTCCATCGGCTTGTCCTGCCAATTCTTTTGAGACCATTCCCATTACTTTACCCATATCTTGCATGCCAGAAGCTCCTGTAGCTTCGATGGTCTGAACCACGACTTTTTCAATTTCTCTCTCGGTCAATTGATCGGGCAAGAATCGCTCGATTATAGCAACTTGCGCCAATTCTGGTCCAGCCAAATCTGCCCTACCCTGTTCGGTAAAAATAACTGCACTATCCTTTCTTTGTTTCACCAGTTTCTGTACCAGCTTTATTTCATCCGCTTGTGAGAGCTCCCCTGCGCCACTTTCGGTACTCGCCAAGAGCAATGCCGATTTTATGGCCCGTAGAGATTCTAATGCCACTGTATCCTTAGCTCTCATCGCGGTCTTCATTTGTTCCATTACATCTTGCTGCAAACCCATATCTTGTTAGTTTTAAAGGATAGCGAAGATAAAAAATAAACCCGAAAGCTGTAGTAGCCTCCGGATCCAAAATTTATAGGGAACTTAACGCTAATCCACGTTATCCTCAAAAAAAGAATTGTTGGTACGAAGTTGTATTTCTCCGTTGCTGTCTTCACCTAAGGTTGTTCTAGAAACCTTGCTTTCGTTTGGGTTTTCGGTCAAATCGATACCTTGTCTTTTATAGGCTGGCTCTTTTTCGATTTCCTCAATGCTATTCACGTTGTTCTGAAACTTATAATTGAAATCTTTCAATTTTCTTCTGCGTTCATCTGCTCTTTCTTTCAAAAGTTTATCGAGCGGGCTGTTCATTGGATCGATTTCTCCTTCCGGCTGTACTTCTTCTTCTGTGGTTTCAAGTGTTTTCTTTTCGAAAACCAATTCATTTTCAACGATTTTAGGCTCAAACTCCTCAGCCTTTGATTTGGCCCCGGTCAACTTGTTTTCCAATTCCATATAGTCATCAAGACTGTACCGGGTTTCTCCCTCTTTATTGTATTCGAGTACAGGAATGACCTCAATATGGTCCTTTACGTCCAACTCTTTAACATCGTCTTCTAGATCAAAGGTGATAACGTTTTCTTTGTCTTCTTCTGATTTGTCGATATCAGTGCCCAACGGTAAATCGAAGCCCAATGCAAATTGGTCTTCTTCCTTTTCAGTGCTGAGTTCTTGAGGGTCTACAACTTCTATATTCTTTATGGTCTCAGTTGAATCGATAATCACAAAATCATCCTCGGAAACCTCTACTTGGGCAACCTCCTCGATAACTTCCTCATAGAAAACACTGAAATTTTTGATGTAGTTCGTTGTAGGAATCAAATCCATTCCCAATTCATCTTCCAAATCATCGACCAAAGTATGTTTGATGACCGGTTCTTGCTCAACTTCCTCTTCCAAACGGTGATCTACGTTCTGGGAAGTCAAATCCCTTTCCGCTCTCTGTTCATCTTCCAGCGTATGAATGATTTTCTTAGCTTCGGTATTCACTATTTCGTTCTGTTGATCGATATCAAATCCAGTAGCGATAACGGTAACACCAATTGCTTCCCCAAGATCTTGATCTTCGCCGACGCCCATAATGATATTCGCACCATGCCCGGCCTCGACCTGAATATGGTCGTTTATTTCTCCTATTTCGTCTATTGTAATTTCTTGAGATCCAGAAACGATCAAAAGCAGCACGTTCTTAGCCCCCGAGATTTTATTGTCGTTCAAGAGCGGAGAATCAAGCGCTTTCATTATCGCCTCGTTCGCTCTAGCCGAACCTGACGCCATTGCTGACCCCATAATAGCGGTACCACTATTCGACAACACTGTTTTAGCATCACGAAGGTCGATATTTTGAGTATAGTGATGAGTGATTACTTCGGCAATTCCCCTTGCAGCGGTAGATAAAACTTCATCCGCTTTTGAGAACCCGGCCTTGAAACCTAGATTACCATAGACTTCGCGTAATTTATTGTTGTTGATTACGATCAATGAATCTACATTTGTACGCAATTTTTCTATTCCGACCTGAGCTTGTTGACAACGCATCTTACCCTCGAACTCAAAAGGCATGGTCACGATGCCAACTGTCAATACATCGAGATCTTTCGCTTGTCTTGCAATAACCGGAGCTGCACCAGTACCGGTACCACCGCCCATACCAGCGGTGATAAATATCATTTTGGTCGTAGGGGTCAACATCTGTTTGATCTCTTCCATACTTTCAAGGGCCGCTTGTTCCCCCACTTCAGGATTGGCACCAGCTCCCAATCCTTCGGTCAATGAAACCCCTAACTGTATCTTGTTGGGCACCGGGCTACTGTTCAATGCCTGAGAATCGGTATTACAGATTATAAAGTCAACTCCGTTTATTCCCGATTGGAACATATGGTTTATGGCGTTGCTTCCGCCACCACCGACTCCAATCACCTTAATCACATTGCTCTGGTTCTTGGGAAGGTCAAATGCTATACTTTCAAACTCGGTGTTATTGCTCATAATACTATTGTTACTGGTTTATGTTGTAAGTTCTTTATTCTGTTTTATTCCGCGTTATCTAAAAAGTCCTTCAGCTTCTCGGACCATTTATCAAATACGGACTTTCGTTCCTTTGTTCTTTTTGCATTGTTCTCGGCACCACTTTCCTCGCCTGCCATCACCAACTCTTCCTCCAAAATATCTCCTTCTACTTCCTGTCTCTTCGCACCTTCATTTCGAACTGCGTTCATCAAGAGACCAACGGCCGTTGCGTATAGGGGACTTGCAACTTCCTCTTCTGAATCACCAGCTAAATGCTCGTTCGGATATCCGATACGGGTATCCATTCCTGTTATATACTCAACCAATTGTTTTAGGTGTTTCAATTGGCTTCCACCACCTGTAAGTACGATACCGGCAATCAATTTTTTCTTCTGTTCTTCGTGCCCGTAATTTTTGATTTCTACGTAAACCTGCTCTATGATTTCGACAACCCTCGCATGAATGATCTTTGAAAGGTTTTTAAGTGTTATTTCTTTAGGCTCGCGACCCCTTAATCCAGGAATGGAAACGATTTCGTTGTCCCTGTTTTCGCCGGGCCAAGCAGAACCGAATTTCATTTTCAACAACTCGGCCTGTTTTTCGATGATCGAGCATCCTTCTTTGATATCCTCGGTAATAACTCCGCCACCAAAAGGAATTACCGCCGTGTGACGGATGATACCATCCTTGAAAATGGCCAAATCGGTAGTACCACCACCTATATCAAGTAAGGCAACACCGGCTTCTTTTTCTTCTTTGCTCAAGACCGCATCGGAAGATGCCAATGGCTCCAACGTAATATTTCCTAAATCGAGTCCGGCACTTTTGATACATCTGCCTACATTTTTGATGGACGATACCTGGCCAACAACAACATGAAAATTGGCCTCTAGACGACCGCCGTACATACCGATAGGTTCCTTGATTTCTGCCTGCCCATCGACTTTATATTCTTGGGGCAATACATGTATGATTTCTTCACCGGGAAGCATGACCAACTTATACACCTGATCACAAAGTTTATCAAGATCATCTTCATTGATGACTTCTTCGGAGTCTGCCCTCGTGATATAATCGCTGTGCTGAAGGCTACGAATGTGTTGCCCTGCAATACCAACGACTACTGAACTGATCTCAAGGCCAGAGTTGGCTTCCGCCTCTTCGACCGCTTGCTGTATCGATTTTATGGTTTGCGTAATATTGTTCACCACCCCTCTATGCACACCGAGGCTTTTGGACTTTCCGATGCCCAATACCTCGATTTTACCGTACTCATTTTCCTTACCGACAATGGCAACGATCTTAGTGGTTCCGATATCTAATCCTACTGAATATTTTGTTGATTCCATTATTTTAAATTTTGGTGCACACTACTTGGTTATTGAATTCTAAGTTGACCATGGCGTAATCGTTCAAGGTTTTGTCTTTATCAGCTTTACTATAAAATGCCTTGAACTTTCTGAACTTACTTTCAAGGTTATCTATACCTCCCAAATTCACGACAAAGTGCTCCATTCGGAATTTTAATTGATAATTTTCTTCCTCGGCAATATGTATTCCGATTACATTCTTACGTAGAAAATCATCTTTATTTATGAACTTTAAAATCTCATATACATCTTCGAGGCTCTTCCCGGTAATATTTCCGGTAATAATGGGAACTCTGGCCGAATGACTACGTGAAAACGGCATACTTTTTCCTTCGTCATCCAAATAAAATTTTGAACTCCCCTCAATACGTCCAATCGGTTTTCGCTGTGTGATTTTTGACATGAGCTCACCGTTTACAGTAAGGTAAACTTGGGCACTTTTTACCATTTCATTGGCCTCGATGACCTCTTCCATAGTATTCAAAACTAATTTTTCTTTGGGCACATTATTCAGCGGTCCGTAATTTTGTATTAACAATTTATTAACCACGCCTTGTGTGATGTATAAATTTTGGTCTCCAACGAATTCAATATTGATTCCGGCAACCTTTTTTTGCATGCTTCTATGATTAGAAAATGCGTAAAGCCCCATTATTGCGCCAATTAGGCCGGTCAACTTGATAAAGTTCATATTAATTCGCATGTTCCAATTCTTTTGTGATTTTAGGCACTTCCAATCCGATATCGCCTGCTCCCATAGTCACCAGAACTTCAGGGCTTTGGCTCTTAATTTCTTGTATCAGATTGTCTTTTTTTATTACTTTTTTATTCGGGTTTTCAATTTTTTCCAATAACCATTCCGATGTAATACCATCTATTGGTTTCTCCCTTGCGGGATATATATCCAACAAAAGAATACTGTCGAATTTTGAGAGGCTTTCTGCAAAATCATCGGCAAAATCTTTAGTACGCGAAAATAAATGTGGCTGAAAAACGACCAATACCTTTTTATCCGGATGCATTTCATAAACGGCATCATAAATGGCATTTATTTCGGTAGGATGATGAGCGTAGTCGTCGATAAAGACAAAATCTTCTTCCTTGATCTTATACGAAAATCGGCGCTGAACACCTTTGAACGTCTCAAGCGCTTTGGCAAGGCGGTCAGGTGGGGAACCAGTCTGAACCGCCATCGCAAAAGCTACCAGACCATTAAGCAGATTATGCCTGCCAGGTTTGTTGAACTTAACCCCCGTTAGGGCATTAGCGGGGGTATTCAAGTCAAAAATGTAGGTGCCATGTTCTATTTTTAGATTTCGAATGCAATAATCCGAATCGTCTTCTATACCATAAGTGATTCCGTCTAAAGGCAGCCCATTTCTAACGAACAATTTTCCATTGGGCTTTAAACAGCCTACAAAATCTTTAAATGATTGTCTCAATGTTTCGGCATCACCATAAATATCAAGGTGATCGACATCCATTGAAGTAATGCAGGCCACATCAGGAAACAATCTCAAAAACGAGCGGTCGAACTCATCTGCCTCAACGACGGAAAAGTCATTTCCTTGGAAGATAAAATTACTATTGAAGTCTTCGGAAATCCCACCTAAAAAAGCGGTAAAGGGCGTTCCTGTTTCTTTAAGCAAATGGGCAAGAATACTACTCGTAGTTGTCTTACCATGTGTGCCTGCAACAGCAAGACAAAATGTATTTTTTGTAATCAGGCCCAAAACCTCAGAACGTTTTTTGACCTGAAACCCATTATTAAGAAAATATTGGTATTCTGAATGTTCGGAAGGTACCGCTGGTGTATAAACAATCAAAGTTTTTTCAGGATTCGTAAAATCATCGATAATCTTTTCGACCGAATCATCATAGTGAATAGCAATGCCCAAATTTTCCAATTCTTGGGTCAGCGGAGTTTCGGTTTTGTCGTAGCCCGCCACCTCTTTATGAATGAACTTAAAATAGCGGGCAAGGGCCGACATACCGATGCCTCCGATACCTATAAAATAAACGTTATGTATCTCTTTTAAGTTCACTTAGTTGTCTCCTCTAAATCTCCCCGGAGGGGAGACTTGATCAATAGTTTTTCTATTTCGTCTACGATATGTTTTGTCGCATCCGGCAAAGCCAATTTCTTGATATTGTTGCCCAATTCGTTTTGTTTTTCTTCGGATTGGTGCAACTCTGAAAAAACAGCTTCGAACTCCGTATCCAAATCTTTTTCTTTTAACATCAGAGCAGCATTTTCGGCGACCAGGGCTTCGGCGTTCTTCGCCTGATGATCTTCCGCTACGTTCGGTGACGGAATAAAAATTGTCGGTTTGCCTACAATGCACAATTCAGAAACCGAACTTGCCCCCGCCCTGGAAATAATATAGTCGGCAGCGGAATAGGCAAAATCCATCTTATTCAGAAAATCAAAAACCTTTACACTTTCCGAATCGTATTTTTTATACTGCTCGAAATAAAGTTTGCCACATTGCCAGACCAATTGTAAGTCCATCGACCTAAAAAAGTCCAGTTCTTTTTCAATAAGTTGGTTGATTCTTCTTGCTCCCAGACTTCCTCCTAAAACAAGAGTTGTCTTTTTATCCGGATTCAATCCAAAGAAATCAATAGCCTCATTTTTGTCTACGTTCATCTCGACCAAAACGCCACGAACGGGGTTTCCGGTCTTTACTATTTTACCCGAAGGAAAGAATTTTTCCATTCCGTCATAAGCGACACAAATTTTGGCGACTTTATCCTTGAGCAATTTATTGGTCATTCCGGCATAAGAATTCTGCTCTTGCAAAACACAGGGAATACCCCGATCCGAAGCTACCTTTAACAGTGGGCCGCTCGCAAAACCACCGGTGCCGATAACGACGTCTGGTTTAAATCGTGATACTATTTTCCTTGCCTTTAACAAACTACTGATCAGTTTAAAAGGAAACATCAGATTCTTGACCGTTAGTTTCCGTTGTAATCCTGTGATCCAAAGGCCTTCAATTTTATAGCCGGCCTTAGGTACTTTTTCCATTTCCATGCGGTCTTTTGCCCCTACGAACAAAAATTCCGCTTCTGGGTGTCTTTTCTTCAACTCGTTCGCTATGGCGATGGCGGGGTAAATATGACCGCCTGTACCTCCTCCAGAAAGTATGAACTTATAATTGCCCACTTAGCACTTCTAAAGGGTTCGTTATTTCCATATCCGAACTTCTACTTTTACTCTTTTTCTTCGCACTACCTTTTACGCTGGCGCTTAAAATGATTCCTATTGCCAAACAGGTCATCCAACTTGAGGTACCCCCACTACTGATCAATGGCAAGGTCTGCCCCGTGACCGGGAATAATTCTACAGCAACTGCCATATTGATCAATGCCTGAAAAACGATCGGAAGGCCAACACCGAGTACCAACAATTTTCCGAAAATCTTCTTATTGGCATTCGCAACGACGACTATCCTGAACAACAACAGCAGATAAAAAAACATCAAGGCTATTCCTCCCACCAGTCCGTACTCCTCGACTATTATCGCATAGATAAAATCAGATGAGCTCTGTGGAAGAAAATTCTTTTGAATACTCTTGCCGGCACCTTTACCGACTATTCCACCCGTCGCAATCGCAATCTTCGCTTTCTCGATTTGGTAATCGGCTTCGCTATCTTCATCATTTGTAAAGCTGGAAATTCTATTTTCCCATGTGTTTACTCGATTACTGAAAGAATCAGGGAAAGCTTTAGCTACAAGCACAAAAAATGCTAGACATAAAAGACCGCTACCAGCAATTCCCAATAAGTATTTAGTGGGGTATCCTCCTAAAAAACATAACAGTAAAACCATTGAAAAAATGATACCTGCCGTAGAAAAGTTGGCAGGCAAAATCAAAATGACGACCAAAAAAACCGGGACCCATAACGGAAGAATACTCTCTTTAAAAGTAACCTCCTTATCTTTTATTTTTGATAGATATCGTGCCACGTAAATCATCAAAACAACCGATGCTAAATTGGAAGTCTGAAAAGTGATTCCCACCAATGGCAATTGAATCCAACGACTGGCATTGGCACCTTCGATAGTAGTGCCTTGTGCCAATGTAAATACCAAAAGCACTAAAACAATTGGCATCGCGATAAGCGACAAACCCTTGAAGTAACGGCTCGGTATTCGGTGTATTCCATAAATAATTCCAAAACCAAGTATCAACAACATGGCATGTTTCACCAAATAACCCATCGTGGTTCCACTGCCAACAACATAGACCAAATTACTGCTGGCACTATAGACGGGCAAAAATGAAAACAAAGCCAAAAGCGCGACCACAGCCCAAATAGTTTTATCTCCCTTGATATTTTGGAATAACGATTTCACAGATACTGATTATTGATTACTGCCTACTGTTTACTGTTTACTGCTCACTGTTTACTGTTTACTGCCAACTGCTTACTACCTACCGCCTACTGCTCACTGTTTACAAATTCCTAATCGCTTCCTTGAATTGATTTCCTCGATCTTCATAGCTTTTAAAAAGATCGAAGCTTGCACATGCCGGTGAAAGCAGAACCGTGTCACCTCGCTCAGCGATTTTATAGGCAACCTTAACGGCCTCCGACATCGCAAATGTTTCCACCATTAAATCGACGACATTGCCAAAGAAATCCTTGATCTTTGAATTGTCTTCACCCAAGCAAATAATCGCCTTTACCTTTTCACGAACCAAGGGCATCAATTGACTATAGTCATTTCCCTTGTCAACCCCGCCGACGATCCAGACGGTCGGGGCACTCATACTATCCAGGGCAAAAAAGGTAGCATTAACGTTTGTTGCTTTTGAGTCGTTGATATACTGTACATGGCCAATTCTGAGCACTTTCTCAAGACGATGGGGAGCTCCATGAAAGTTTGTAATACTTTCTCGGATGGTGTCTTTTCGTATTCCTACCAAAGTAGCCGCCAAAGAAGCCGCCATCGTATTCTTTAAATTGTGTCTGCCCTCAAGTGCTAGGTTGTCGGTGGTCATGCGCATTGTATTGTTTTTAACTTGTATTACTATTTCGTTGTTCTCGACATGGGCACCTTCTTCCAATTTATTTTGGATGGAAAAAGGCACTAAGTGGGATCTGACAGGATGCTTTTCTAACCAGTTAACAATTACTTCATCATCGGCATCATAAATCAGAAAATCCGATTCGGTTTGGTTCGTCACAATCCGAAATTTGGAGGCTATATAATTTTCAAACTCATGCTCATAGCGATCCAAATGATCAGGAGTGATATTCGTTATTATGGCAATTTGTGGTTTAAAGTCGATGATACCGTCCAGTTGAAAACTGCTGATTTCCAAAACATAAAAATCAAAGCTTTTTTCAGCTACCATTTTCGCATAGCTATCTCCTATGTTACCCGCCATGCCAACATTTAGCTTCTCGGCTTTGAAAATGTGATCCGTCAACATAGTTGTGGTCGTCTTGCCGTTACTACCGGTAATTCCTATTATCATCGCATCAGTGTATTTCGATGCAAATTCGATTTCAGAAATAACCGGTATTCCGTTAGCAATCAGATCTTTTATCAAAGTCACCTTATCAGGTATCCCCGGACTTTTCATTACAAGATCGGCGTTCAAAATCTTCGATTCGGTATGTTGACCTTCCTCCCAATCAATCCCAAAATGTTCAAGAACTTTTTTATACTTTTCTTTGATGATTCCTTTATCCGAAACAAAAACATCAAAGCCCTTTTTTAATCCTAATATTGCTGTACCAACTCCACTTTCTCCTCCTCCTAATGCAACAAGCCTCGCCATCTATCTGACCTTTAAAGTCACGATAGACAGAATTGCCAAGACGATACTAATAATCCAAAAACGGGTTACGATCTTGCTTTCGTGATATCCTTTTTTTTGATAATGGTGGTGCAAGGGCGCCATCAAAAAAATACGCTTGCCTTCACCCAATCTTTTCTTCGTGTATTTGAAATAACCTACTTGCACCATAACGGAAACCGATTCCGCGAGGAATATTCCACATAGAATGACAAGCAATAATTCTTTTCTTACGATAATCGCGATTACGGCTATGACCCCGCCTATGGCAAGACTTCCGGTATCTCCCATAAATACTTGAGCAGGAAAAGCGTTGTACCACAAGAACCCTATCAGGGCGCCTGCAAATGCAGTGATGAAAACAAGAAGTTCACCTGCACCACTTATGTACATGATATCGAGGTATTCTGAAAAAATGATATTACCCGAAACCCACGAAAAAATACCTAACGTAAATACTATTATCGCCGATGATCCGGCCGCCAAGCCATCTATACCATCCGTTAGGTTTGCACCATTGGAAACCGCCGTGACTATTAAAATGACTATAGGTATGAACAACAACCAAGCGTATTCTTTTGCCCCTTCACCTGCCCATGAAATAAGGCTACTGTAATCCAGCTCATTGTTTTTGATAAAAGGAACTGTGGTCATTGTGGATTTTATGTCTTTTCCTTTAACCTCTTCCACGGTAAATTGCTCGGTTATGATAGTCTTGCCATGCTCTCGCATAGTAACCTCAGGGTGGAAGTACAAGGTCAAACCTACTATTAGACCTAAGACAACCTGGCCAATTACCTTGAACCTGCCTTTTAGGCCCTTTTTATTTTTTTTGAGTATTTTGATATAATCATCTACGAAACCTATTATACCCATCCAAATAATGGTGACGATCAATAGAATGATATAGATGTTCATAATATCGGCGAACAGCAGTACTGGGATCAAAGTGGCCATGATGATGATCAATCCGCCCATGGTCGGCGTGCCCGATTTTTGTTGCTGCCCTTCCAAGCCTAGGTCACGAATGGTCTCCCCAATTTGTTTGCGCTGTAGAAAAAGTATTATTCTTTTACCGTAGGCCGTGGCCAAAATCAAGGAAAGCAGCACGGCCATAGCTGCCCTGAATGTCTGAAACTGAAACAGACTTGCGCCCGGCACCTGATACTCATTTTCTAAATATTCGAACAGATAATATAACATGCCTTATCTGGTTTACACTTTATTTATTCAAGCTGTCTAAATAGCCCTTGATAATCTTAAAATCGTCGAAATCAATGCGCTTGCCATTGGTTTCTTGATAGGTTTCGTGGCCTTTACCGGCGACCAAAATGATATCCTTTGCCAGTGCCAATTGGCACGCTGCCTTGATGGCCTGATCTCGGTTTTCAATGGACAATACTTTTTGTTTATTCTGCATCTCGACCCCTGCCTCCATCTCTTCGATAATCGCCGAAGGAGATTCTGATCTCGGATTGTCAGATGTAAAAATGGCCTTGTTGCTCATCTCCGATGCGATATAACCCATAACCGGACGCTTAGAGCTGTCTCTGTCGCCACCACACCCCACAACGGTGATGACGTTTTCATTTCCAGTTCTCAACGTGTTGATAGTTTCAAGCACGTTTTTTAGTGCATCCGGTGTATGGGCATAATCAACAATAGCCGTAATCTTGTCTTTCGATATAAAGTATTGAAACCTTCCATCTACATTATCCAATTCGCTCAGTAGACGAAGTGTTTCTAATTTTTCCAGTCCTAATAATTCCGCGGTAGCGTAAATGGCCAACATATTATAGGCATTGAAATGCCCTATAAGCTTCGTCCATAGTTCGTTGTCATTGACTTTCAACAATTGGCCGTCGAACTGATTCTCCAAAACCTGCGCTCTATAATCGGCAAAGGTCTTCATAGCGTAAGTGAACTTCTTCGCCTTGGTATTTTGAAGCATTATCAAGCCGTTCTTATCATCGATATTGGTCAGCGCAAATGCCTTTTTATCGAGTTCATCGAACAATATTTTCTTAGTGTCGCGATATTCCGCGAAAGTCTTGTGGTAATCTAAATGATCATGTGAAAGATTGGTGAAAATCGCACCCTCGAAAACAAGGCCCTTGGTTCTTTTTTGGTGAATACCGTGTGAGCTGACTTCCATAAAGCAGAACTCAACACCGGCTTCGTTCATCAAATCAAGGTGACGATTGATGGCCAAGGCATCGGGAGTTGTATGCATGGTAGGATATTCCTTATCATCAACCATTACTTTTATGGTGGATATCAAACCAACCTTGTAACCGGCCTTTTTGAAAAGTTGATATAACAGACTGCTAATAGTGGTCTTGCCATTAGTACCTGTTACGCCAACCAGCTTTAAGTTTCTGGAAGGATTTTCATAAAAGTTGGATGCCATGATGGCCAAGGCCTCATTGCCATCACGAACCTGAACAAAAGTGACTTCGTTGACCATCTCCGCCGGGAGTTCTTCACATACAATAATAGCCTTCGCTCCAGAAGCGATCGCTTTTTCGATATACTCATGACCATCGGTCACGGTACCTCGAACGGCGACAAAAACATCATCGAGACCAACTTTTCGGGAATCAAAACGTATCGAATTGACCATGATGTTGGTACTACCATTGACTGCAGTCAGGCCTACACCATATAGTATGTCTTTCAATATCTTCACGAAAGTTCGAGTATTATTTTTTCAACCTTGTTTATGTCGGTCCCCTGTGAAATGGATTGTTTTTTGACTTTCCCATTACCTCTAATCTCAACCTGCAATCCTAAGTTTTCCAAAATAGAGATGGCGTCCATACCGCTCATTCCCTTTACATTGGGTACACTATTATATTTTTTCTGAGCCTCGGCATAGTATTTTTGATATTCGTTTTCAAGCTTTTGATTTTCCGCTGTCATCAATTCGACTTCATTTACCAAAGGATTGTTCGCATAAATTTTTTGCGCGACCGATTTGAAAACCGGTCCTGCTACATCGGCTCCATAATAACCAACACTTTTATCAGGTTCATGAATCACCACAATGCATGAGTACTTCGGATTTTCAGCAGGGAAGTAACCCGAGAAACTAGAGATGTAACCAAATTTGTCCGGATCCTTTGATGCATAGTTTTTTTGGGCCGTTCCCGTTTTGCCCGCCATTGAGAAGTTGGCGGAATACAAGCTATGACCCGTACCATGCTTTTCGGAAACTACATTGGCTAATAATCGTTGAACTTTCTTGACGGTCTCTTGAGAACAGATCGCCGGATCGATAACTTCTTTTTCGAATTTATGTATTGTCGTATTCCATTCTTTTACCTCCTTTATCATTCGAGGTTTGACCATCTCCCCATCATTGGCAATGGCATTATAAAAAGTGAGTATTTGTAAAGGGGTCATTGACACTTCGTATCCGTAGGCCATTTGCGCCAACGAAAGACCAGACCACCCCTTTTCACCCGGATACCGAATTACCGGCTCACCTTCTCCCTTTATAGGCAAGCCAAGCTCTTGGTGTAATTTCATTTTCCGTAAACGTTCGACATATTTTTCAGGATTATCTTTATAACTAGTGTGAATCATTTTGGCGAAGGCGGTATTCGATGAAACTTCGAAGGCCTTAGCCATTGAAATTTTTCCGTAACCTCCGTGCTTGGAGTCTTTTATTTGGTGTCTATAAATTCGCCAGGATCCTTTTTCGGTATCGATGACCGTGCTTGTGTCGATAACTTTGTCTTCGAGCGCAGCAACCAAACTCATTAACTTAAATGTAGAACCTGGTTCACTCGATTCACCAATGGCATAATTCAGTCGCTCATAATATTTGCCGTCTTTAGTTCTGCCTAAATTCGAGATTGCCTTGATTTCGCCCGTTTCGGTTTCCATAACGATTACGCAACCATGATCGGCATTGTATTTTTCCAATTGGCCTAAAAGTCCATGATGCGCGATATCCTGAATATTGATGTCAATTGTTGAAATAACATCATAGCCATCTTTCGGCTCGATGATATTGTCAAGGCCTATAGGTTTCCATTGACCTTTTGCGATTTTTTGCTTCAGACGTCTGCCCTCAATACCTCGTAAATATTGTCCGAATGCACCTTCTAGACCAACTCTTGTAGCATAACCGTTTTCATCAAAGCGCTCGTAACCGACACTACGTTCCGCAATTTTCCCCAAAGGATGTTCGCGTACCGTTTTTTGCTCTATGATCAATCCACCTTGGTAAGGGCCTTTTTCGAACAATGGAAATCCTTTGACCGCCATATACTCGGAATAATCGATATTTCTGGCTATGAGGGCATACCTGTTCTTATTGGCCTTGGCCTTGCGAAAGACCTGTTGATAGTGTGAAGACGATTTGCCCAGCAGCTTTGCCAAGGCCTCCGATAAAGGTTTGATATTTTCATTAAAATCGGAATCCTTGACCGTCTCCGCATCAAAACGGACCGTATAGCGTGAAACCGAAGTGGCCAAGAGACTACCATCATCGGAATATAGATTGCCGCGATTGGGCTCTATAGTGAACATTTTTTCGGTGCGCTTTTCGGCTAGGCTTCGATACTTATCACCATGAACCACTTGAATACTGACCAACTTGAAGACGACCGCGACCGCAAACAGAAACAATCCTGCTGTGACCACATATAAACGCTTTAATATTTTTTTTTCAGAAACCGGCATTTGCCCTTTCTTTGTTTTGAGATTTAACTTTTATTTTTTTTGGAGGAATCTCCGAGGGGTACAACCCTTTTTCCAATAGCGATTGCGATATTGTCGATTCCAACTTCAATTGTTGCACATCTGAACGTATATCAACGAACTCGCTTCGCAATTCCTTGACTTCTTCGCTCAGAGCCGCAATCTTATGCACTTGAGTATCGGCACTATGAGAGCTTCCTATCATAATAGTGGCTAAAAAGGAAGTGAATATGATAAATAGCCAATTTTTGGGAGCGTCGCCGCTTACCAAGAATTTTCCTTTTAAAATGTCCAATATTCCGTCTTTCATCATTCATCTTTTTTCATTCCCTCGAAGGAGGGAATCTGTTCTTTCTTTGGTTCGGGGAATTTTTAAAGGCTTGCGCTTTCAACCCCTCCGTCTCCCCGCCGAAAAAGGCGGGGATCCACCTCCCCTCGTCTGAGGGGAGGAGCCACCACGATTCAACAGTTCAACATTTCAACATTTCAACTATCTGCGTTCCGCGATTCGGAGCTTGGCACTTCGCGCCCTATTATTCTTTGCTACTTCTTCTTTCGATGGAACGACCAACTTTCCCACTTTCTTGAAAGGCACATCTACATTTCCGTAAAAGTCCTTCTCTGCCTCACCTTCGAATTTTCCTTCCCGTATGAACCTTTTTGCCAATCGATCTTCCAAAGAGTGGTAACTGATCAAGCTCAATCTTCCTCCGGGATCCAACAAATCAACACTTTGTTGTAAGAACTCTTCGATTGCTACTAACTCTTGGTTCACCTCAATTCGAATCGCTTGGTATACCTGTGCGATTATTTTATGCTCTTTACTTTGCGGCAAAAACCTTTTCAAGACTTCCTTTAATCGCAAAGTGGTCTTAATCGGGTCATTTTCTCTTTCGTCAACTATAGTTCGTGCCATGGCATCGGCATTTCGCAATTCTCCGTACTGAAAAAGTACCCTGCGCAAATCTTCATATTCATATGAATTGACCACATCAAAGGCCGACAATTCATTTTGCATGTTCATTCGCATATCGAGATCTGCGTCGAAGCGCGTCGAAAAACCACGTTCGGCTTTATCGAACTGATGCGACGAAACCCCGAAATCGGCCAAGATTCCGCCTACCTTCTGAATGCCATAGAACTTCAAAAACTGCTTTAGGTATCGAAAATTCTCATTGATAAGGGTAAATCTTGAATCATCGATCGTATTTTCAAATGCCTCATCATCCTGATCAAAAGCCAGCAATTTGCCATCTGCACCCAACCGTTTCAGTATTTCATCGGAATGTCCTCCGCCACCGAAGGTTACATCCACATAAACTCCATTTTCCCTAATGTTTAGTCCGTCAACGGACTCCTTCAACAATACCGGATTATGATATTTCGACATCGTCTCCGTCATCGCCCATTACCTCTTCCGCCAATGCGGCAAAATCTTCAGCCGTTTCATCCAATACTTTCTCATAACTATCCTTGTCCCAGACTTCGACAATGTTTATGGCTGAGCTTAGCACGACTTCCTTAGAAATACCTGCGATAGCAACCAAATTCTTCGGAATCAGCAACCTGCCAGTCGAATCGATCTCGACCACCTTTACCCCGGCCGAAAACCTTCTTATAAAATCGTTGTTCTTCTTTTTGAACCGATTCTTTTTGTTCATCTTTTCCATCAAGATATTCCACTCTTCCATCGGATATAACTCCAAACAAGGTTGAAAAACCGATCTTTTGATCACAAAACCCTTGGTCAGAATAGGCGACATCTGATTTTTTAGGGCAACCGGTAACATTACCCTACCTTTGGCATCGGCCTTACAATCGTATGTTCCAATAAAATTGATCACTTTGCATTGGTTGGTTTACTAATAGAACTCAAATATATAGATTTTATTACCACATTTTACCACAAAATACCACTTTTGTTTAAAAATTGGATGTTTTTGGTATGAGGATATTATTTCTATTGGTTCGAAGACCATACTGGGGTATGTTAAAAATACCTGTATGACCACCTTAAATAAATAACCAAAAGTTAAAACATGTTTTTTTTCCAAAAAATCAGGTATCTTTAGCTAATCCCCTTCCGGCCTACTTTCTATAAAATAAAATATGGATAGATTCTTCTGGGTCTCCATAAAACGGGATATCCATTCGACCAAAACCGCATAAGTGATACAAATCCGTCCCATTTACATAATCTTTTTGTTCTTCCTCTTTTTATCGAACATCATTAACGGGCAGGTCAAAACTCACGAAGTTGATTTCTATAATTGGTTCGATGGCATTACCGGAATCGAAAATTCAGAACTGCACTACGGAATTGTATATGTTGAGAAGCATCGCACAAAAGGCAAGAAAACAAAGTTTTTTCCTGAGCCTGACTTTGTCTTGGGGTCGGTTGTTTTTGATGGTCAACCCTACACTGATCTCAACTTGAAATATGATGTGTATGATGATGAGGTATTGATGCAGGTAGATAGACGATTAGGAGGCAGCATTTTACAACTTTACAAAGCCAAAGTCAATCGTTTTAACATCGGCGGTCATGATTTTATAAAAATCAACGATTCAAAAATAAAATCCGGGTTTTACGAGGTTTCTTTGGAAAAGCCGCTGTTTTCCCTTTTGAAAAAACACCGAAAAAAACTGACAGAGTTATTGGGCAAAAAGTTGATTTTCTATGAATTTGAAGATGGCAAAAAGGAATGTTTTCTATATTATCAACAAAATTATCATCTCATAAAAAAAGTTTCCGACTTGACGGAGCTTTTTCCTGTACATACGGCACAATTGAAATCCTTCGATAAAAATCAAAATTCAAACTCCGATTTTGATTTGCTGTTAGAAGGGTTATTGGTGCATTTAGATACTTTATTGCATAAAGAAACCGATAAAACAGACGAAAATTGAGGTTTTTATCCATCATAATAACCCTATTGTTTGGCCTTCAAGCGGTATTTGCACAAACTGAAGAACCTAAACTATCGATTAGTTTCAACGAAACCGATCGAGAAGAGGTTCTATTGCAAATAGAAAAAATTGTGGGAGTCGATATCTATTATGCCCAAGAATGGCTTGGAAATGAACGTGTTTCCGGCACGTATCAGAATGCCCCGTTATCAGAAGTACTTGGGGATATTTTCAAAAATACCGTCATTAACTTTTATATTTTGGATAATAACAACATCGTACTGACCCGAAATACGGTTATAAAAGATGAGCTGCATCAAAGTTTTTATCGAGATTCCATCAATACCTTAAGTAGTGATGAACAAATTACCGAGACCCCTTCTTTCTTTTATTTGGAAGAAAAGCAAGATAAGGCCGCCAACATCGAAACAGTGCGGATCGGTCGGGAACAAAGAAACTCGCGACAAGAAAAATTCATACTTTCCGGAACCGTCAAAAATAATTTTACAGGCGAACCGATACAGAATTTGGCTATCGTGGTCAAAGGTGGTTCGGCCGGGACGAGCACCGATGCTCAAGGGTTTTACCAAATAGAGCTGCCCGCCGGGGTAAGTATTCTACAGACCAAAGCGATTGGTATCGAAAGCGTCGAAAAACGTGTTGTCATATATAATAACGGGCAATTGGACTTCAACCTCAACGAGAATATCGAGCAACTCGATGAGGTCGTGGTCGAAAGCAACCGTCTAAAAAATGTGGAGACCGTTGTGACCGGCGTGATCGAACTCGACGTTGCCGAAATCAAGACGATTCCGTTGGTTCTGGGCGAACGCGATATTCTCAAAACGGCCTTAACCTTGCCCGGAATCACAAATGCCGGCGAAGGTGCTACAGGCTACAATGTTCGAGGAGGAGGTACCGACCAAAATCTTATTTTATTAGATGATGCCGTCATCTATAACCCGTCCCATTTTTTTGGCATTTTTTCGGCGCTGAATCCTTTTACAACAGGAACGGTAACCATTTACAAAGGGAGTATTCCCTCGGAATATGGCGGACGCCTATCTTCGGTCTTCGACATCAACACCAAAAATGCCAACACCCAAAAATTTTCGGGAGAAGCCTCATTGGGGCCCGTCACGAGCAACCTTGCCCTTGAAATACCCATTGTAAAAGACAGGTCAGGTATTATCTTAGGCGGAAGAACTACATACTCAAATTGGATCTTGAATGCTTTGGATGATGAATCGCTGAAAAACAGTAGGGCCTCCTTTTTCGATGTGGTCGCCAAATACAATGACAGGATCAACGAGAACAATACCTTTTCGGCAACAGGATACTATAGCAGGGACGCGTTTAGTATTACTTCAGATTCGGTTTATAGCTATAGTAATCGCTTATTTTCATTGAGATGGAACCGTAAGCTGAACGAAACGAACTCGATGAACGTTTTGCTGTCGAATAGCCAATATGGCTTTAACATCGAATTCGAGGGCAACTCGGATAAAAATTTCGATTTGGGCTATAGAATCAACGAGACCGAATTCAAATTGAAACTATTGAAGCTTTATAAAAAATCCCATAAAATCAATTACGGTCTTTCGAGTAAATTGTATCTGGTCGATCCAGGGGATGTGGATCCAATCGGTTCAGAATCCATAGTAGAACCGTTAAGCATTCAAAGAGAGAAAGGATGGGAATCGGCCTTATTTATTTCCGACAATATAACATTGAACAAAAAACTCTCGGTCGATCTGGGCCTACGGTATTCGTTTTACGCCGCTCTCGGAAAATCGTCGCAAAGCATCTATCAAGACGGTGTTCCCAAAGACGAAGGCACTTTGATCGAAATCAAGGAATTTGACAACAATGAAATTATCAAGACCTATGGCGGGTTGGAAGTCAGGGCGTCGACCCGTTATTTTTTGACGCCAAGTCTATCGGTCAAGGCAGGTTATAACAATACCTTTCAGTACATACACACCTTGTCGAGCAATACTACGGTATCGCCTACCGATACTTGGAAACTTTCCGATACCAACATAGAACCCCAAAGGGCCGATCAGGTTTCCTTGGGTTTTTTCAAGAATTTCGACGATAATAGATATGAGCTGAGTTTAGAGGGCTATTACAAACGTTCGAACAACATTTTAGACTATAAGGTAGGGGCGCAACTATTGCTCAACGAATCGATCGAGACCGAGGTTCTTCAAGGAGAGGGAAAAGCGTACGGTGTAGAACTGTTGCTAAAAAAGAGCGACGGCCGATTGAACGGGTGGTTGGGCTATACCTATTCGCGCACATTCATAAAACTTGACAGCGAGTTTCTCGAAGAACGGATCAATAACGGGGAATATTTTCCTTCCAATTTTGACAAGCCCCACGATATAAGTTTGGTTACGAATTACAAGTTTACGAAGCGCTATAGTCTCTCGGCGAATTTCGTATACCAGACCGGAAGGCCAGTAACCTTTCCAATAGGCTCTTACTTTTTAGATGGTTCTGAATATGCGCTTTACAGTGACCGAAACAAGTTTAGAATTCCCGATTTTTATCGTTTGGATCTTAGTTTAAATATCGAGGGCAACCACAAGGTCAAAAAATTCGCACATAGCTTTTGGAACATCTCGGTGTATAATGTATTGGGAAGGAACAACCCTTACTCGGTGTTTTTCGTGACCGAAGATGGTTCTTTGAAGGCTTATCAGAGTTCCATTTTTGCAATTCCTGTACCAACGATTACTTATAATTTTAAATTTTGATGAACAAAAGGGTCGCTATATATTGCCTCGATATTTTACTATTTGTTTTGGTAGGATGCCTTTTCGGTGCCTGTACAGAACCTTTTTCTCCTGATTTTTTACCCCAGACGGAAAGTATCCTCGTTGTGGATGCGACCCTTTCCAACGAATTAAAAAACCATGAGATACTACTTAGCCGTTCTTCACAGGAACAAGGTACATTTCAATTCGAAGAAAATGCAGCCATCCGGATCGTCGATGATAACCAACAGGCATTTACTTTCACGGAATCAGAACGCGGGAAATATATATCCGACGTTGCGTTTAGCGCAGAACCCAATAAAACATATCGCTTGTTCATAACCACTTCGAATGGCCGCATGTATGCTTCCAATCCCGCAACGCTACCGCAAACAACACAAATTGATAATGTTGAGGCCAAAAAAACGGCTACCGATAGTAGTGTAGATGGTGTTAAGATAACAGTCGACAGTTTTGACCCCACTGGTAGTTCCACTTATTACAGATACGAATATGAAGAAACCTATAAGATCATAGCCCCGAAATGGGCGCCTGATGAGCTTGTCGTGGCGTCGGAAGAGAATATGACAGTTGGGATCTTTGGGCGCCAAAATGAAGACCGAACTTGTTATGCTACCGATAGATCGAACACTATTATTTTAACAAAAACGTCGGGGGCAGGTGAGGATCGGGTAACCGATTTCAGCGTGCGGTTTTTAAACCAAGGCAATTTTATCATCTCGCACAGGTACAGTATTCTGGTCAAACAATACGTACTTTCAAGGGAGGCCTACACTTTTTATGAAAAACTGCTTGACTTCTCAGGGTCAGAAAGCCTGTTCTCTGAAAGTCAGCCCGGTTTTATCAATGGTAATATTTTTCCTGAAGATGGAGGATCCGAAAGGGTGGTCGGTATTTTTGAAGTTTCATCTGTTTCCGAAAAACGCACATTTTTTAATTATGCCGATCTTTTTCCTGAGGAAGAACTCCCTCCTTTTGTTGACGAATGCAGGTCGACTATTTTTGGGCTCGGAGGCGAACCGTCGGTATTTGAACACGTTAAGGCAAAAAGGGTAAGCTATGTTGGCAATGTGACCAATCCCATGACAGGGGCCTTGGAAGCATATATCGTTGTACCCAGGGTATGTGGTGATTGTACAGTATTGGGCAGTACGACCGTACCTGATTTTTGGGAAGAATAATTTACAAAGAAATGAAAAAACTGCTTTTTTCGATTTTTATAGTGTTTCTAGGGCCGCTTTTGGGCCATGGGCAGCACCGAATAAAAAATCTGGAAGAACTCAATGGTTTTAACGCCATTCCGAAAGAGACTGTTTTTGTTCATTACAATGACAATCTTTTGCTCGCTGGGGAATATCTCTATTATAAGATATATTGCCTGAACGCCAAAGACCGAACGCCAAGTAAAATCAGTAAAATAGGGTATGTTGAATTGGTAGGAAAAAATGGGGAATCGGTTTTCAAACATAAAATGAGATTGACCTCTGGAGAGGGACAAGGCGATTTTTTCATTCCGGTTAATGTTGCTAGTGGGCACTACAAACTAACCGGCTATACCCAATGGATGCTAAATGAAGGAGCGGAAACAATTTTTATCGATGATGTCATCGTCATTAATCCGTATCAAGAATTACCGAAAATTACTTCCGCCGCATTGGGCAACTCAATAAAACTTGTAAAAAAAGATGGTACAAATCATCCTATTGATTCTGCGGTCTTTTCAAAAAAGACCAATTCATCCTTTAAAATAGATTTGCCCAAAAAAACTTTCGGCAAACGAAAACCGGTCAAATTAAAAATCGTAAAATCAGGAAGTGAGAATCTAATTGGTAAATATTCCATTTCAGTTCGGAAAAAGAATCTTGTCGAACTACCACACGGCCAAAGCGCATCGAATTTTGCATCGAATCTACCTATTCCGAAAAATACAAATACGATAAAAATCAACGAAGAGATTTATCTCCCTGAACTTCGGGGCGAATTGATTTCAGGCAAAATAATATCTAGTACAGACGACTCGCCTGTTTCAAATCAAACCATAAGCCTATCGATTTCCGGCAATGATGCTGTGGTCAAGATTTCCCGCTCCAATGCGAATGGCGTTTTCTATTTCAACCTCGACGGGTCGAACAGAAAGAGTGACATCCTATTAGAAATGCTAGAGATCGGCAATGATGAGTCGAAAATTATATTGGATTCGATTGCGCCTTTGAACTTAAAATCCACCGGTTTTAAAGAAATTACCGTTTCGCCAGATTTGAACCCTATGATTCGAGAGCGGAGTATTTTCAATCAAGTAGAAAGTGCTTTTTTTGAACAAAAAGCTGACAGCATTCTTGTCGCTGGTTCTGGTTTGCCCGTCTATAGAAACTTTCAAGAAACCTACGTTCTTGATGATTATAAAAGGTTCAAAACCCTTAGGGAAACCCTGGTCGAAATCATCGAAAATGTCTTTATAAAAAAAATCAAGGGTAAGCTTACTTTACAGGTCAGAAGAGAAGACGAGTTCTTTGTTGACTCTGGCGATACCCCGATGTTATTAATTGACGGCATAGTGGTTCAAGACCTGAACAGTTTATTGGAATATGATATCAAAAAAATAGATCAAGTCAATATATCGAGAAACGAATATTATATCGGGCCGAAAAGATACCAAGGCATTGTTTCAATTGACACAAAACAAGACGGTTATGCCCAACAAATAAAAACGGATAATTTGTCGAAAATCGAAATTGACGGGCCACTTTCGGTGAAAGAATATTATTTTCAGGACTATTCTGGAATATCTCCCTCAAATACAAAACATATCGCAGATTTCAGGCAGCAATTATTATGGCGACCTAATCTTGAATTGAACCAGGAGACCATCCTTGAATTTTTTACTTCGGATAATACGGGCGATTTTGAAATTCGTTTAGAGGGTTTCACTTCGTTGGGCAAACCTGTATCACTTTCAGAAACAATTCATGTAGAGTAGTAGTATATTCAGATAAGAACTATGGTTTACAGGATATCTTCAGATAAGATGAAAATCGCCGCTTGAAATTCCAAATACGCTGCTATAATACGGAATTGCCTATATTTGTTCGAAGACCAGATTCGACCGTGCATGGATGAAAAATTAATTTCCGAAGGAAAGTTCAAGTACATGGAGAAGGGGGAAGGAACCCCCATCATTATTTTACATGGTCTTATGGGCGGGTTGAGCAACTTCGAAGGCGTGATGGACCACTTCCCGAAAAAAGGGTACAAAGTTCTGATCCCCATGCTTCCCATTTATGACTTGCCCATGTTGAAAACCAATGTGAAGCAATTCGCCAGATTTCTCGAAAAATTTATTGAGTTCAAAGGTTTGACCGATGTTATTTTATTAGGAAACTCGCTAGGAGGGCATATCGGTCTTCTTCATACCAAATTATTTCCCGAAATGATAAAAGCCCTTGTAATTACAGGAAGTTCAGGACTTTACGAGAGTGCAATGGGCGATGGCTATCCTCGTCGAGGGGACTACGACTTTATCAAGGCGAAGGCCGAAAAAGTTTTCTACGACCCGAAAGTGGCCACCAAAGAAATTGTCGACGAAGTATTTGCGACCGTCAATGACCGAAACAAGACCATAAAGACTCTTGCAATCGCCAAAAGTGCGATTCGTCATAATATGTCGGACGATCTGCCCAGTATGAATACCCCCACATGCATTATCTGGGGAGAAAACGATACGGTCACTCCGCCCGATGTAGCCAAATTATTTCATGAACTACTGCCCGATTCCGACCTGCATTGGATAAAAAAATGCGGTCACGCCCCTATGATGGAACATCCTTTGGAATTCAATGAAATCTTGGATGCTTGGTTAGAAAAACGAGAGTTTTAAGGGTAGACGGTAGACGGTAGACGGTAGACGGTAGACGGTAGACGGTAGACGGTAGACGGTAGACGGTAGACGGTAGACGGTAGACGTAGACGGTAGACGGTAGACGGTAGACGGTAGACGGTAGACGGTAGACGGTAGACGGTAGACGGTAGACGGTAGACGGTAGACGAAAAATTAAGCTTTTAAACTCCTAAACCAATAAACTCATAAACTTTTTTTGTACTTGAACTTGCGTTTGCACTTGAACTTGAACTTAATCCAGTGAAAATAAAATCGGCAAACTTTGTTATAAGCAATACCGACGTGGCCAAATGCCCGAACGAGCTCTTGCCGGAATATGCATTTATCGGCCGATCGAATGTTGGCAAGTCATCTTTGATAAATATGCTGACC
The DNA here is from genome assembly GCA_003232435.1 of Flavobacteriales bacterium. Classification (GTDB taxonomy): domain Bacteria; phylum Bacteroidota; class Bacteroidia; order Flavobacteriales; family Flavobacteriaceae; genus Aurantibacter_A. The sequence goes on from QIJL01000029.1 coordinate 25,007, forward strand.
GAGCGAAGAAGTTTGGCAAAAATCTCTGGGCGCCCCGGAAAAACCCAACTCATCAATCACTTCAAAATCAATGGCAATTGGTTTTTGGTCGATCTACCGGGATACGGTTACGCTCGCGTATCAAAAAAAAGTAAAAAAACATTTCAAAAATACATTACCAACTACTTTGAACAGCGCGAACAATTACTTTGCTCCTTCGTACTGGTAGATATCCGCCACGAACCCCAACCCATTGATATGGAATTTATGGAATGGATGGGCGAAAACGAGATTCCATTTTCCATAATATTTACCAAGGCAGATAAATTGAAACCTGCTATAGTCAAAAAAAACGTTGATGCTTATTTGCAAGAATTGGTAAATGGGGCCTGGGAAGAAGCGCCGTCTCATTTCGTCACTTCCTCATCGAAGGACATTGGGCGCGAAGAGGTTCTGGAGTTTATCGATTCCATAAATGACGGATTTTTTAAAGAAGAATCTGGTTAGGTGCTGGGTGCTGGGTGCTAAAAATTATATTTGATTTCGAAAAGCAATCATCATATTCATCAATTTGAATGCCTGATTATAATGCTCATTGAATACCTTTGGTTCAATGTACTTTCTATTGCGCGCTTTGTAAAGACATGTTACTACTTCAGCCAACGAACGGATTGAATACCCCATGAACTTTCTAAACTCTGGATCAGATGGCAAAATGCTTCCTTCAGAAATATTGAACCCATCTTGAGTTATGGTATTTAAGCGAAAAATTATGCTTTTGTTCTCTAATGAAGTGTTTTTTTAGCAGCATAGCATAGCTACAGCATAGCTACGGTGCGAAAAAAAGACAAAATTAGAGGGCAAAATGATGATTTTGCAGGTAATAGCATAGCTCAAGATGGGTTCATTAAGTGCAATAGAGTCGGCAGCTCTTCTTATTTGCGATGAAAGATCGTAAATCTCCTTTTTAGGAAATTTTTCGGCCAAAGAATTCATTTCTTCGCCAATGTCCATTGCTTTTTGTCAAATAACCAGTTTTTCAAATTTGAAACTTATTTTGTTTTTGCTCAAATATAACTCATTGACATTACTAGACTTCCCGCATCCCGCTCCCAGCATCCATCCTTATAATGGCCTTTCCTAAATACGTGAAATTATTAAGTCAATCAATCTTTCGGCATCCCTTAGTTGGTTCATCTCCACTGTATTTATTAATACTTCCAATCCGTTTTCGGCTTCCGCAAGTACAATTGGGAAAGTAAACTTGTGACCAAATTTCGACGCATATTGTTTTTTGAATTCATCCTTATGTAAAAATTCCATTTGTAAATCTGATTCGGTTCGAAATTTCTTCCAAACGTTATTCTCTGTAAATGCACCGTAAGTAATCTCACAAAGTTTGCATTCGTATGTACTCGGACTCAAAATTTTATGAGCCCCATCTATAATAAGGTTACGCAGGCCTGAATCGGCATTATATATAAAGATGAGCTTTTGCAATTTGGTGTCCCTCGTTATTGATTGGTAAAGCTATATATTTATAATCATTGTTGTCCGGTAAAACCCTCCTACGGCAGGCAGGGACATAAGACCGCTTCGCTGTTAGAATAAAGAACAAAGACGCGACCGTAACCAATTGATAGCCCGATTAGTAGTGATATATGAATTTTACATCCTATAATTTTCATTACATTATCCAAAAGCAAGCTGTCTTATTTTAAAAACCTTTTAAACTTTACAATAGCAAGGCTTTAAAATTTTGATCGGACAACAATAATTTATAATTCCTAAAAAAAAAATATGATGCCAAAAAAAATCGCGTTTTCATTTCTCTTTTTGGCTCTCGTTCAATTACAATTGAAGTCACAGAAAATAGATAATGCTTACAATTCCGAAACCCTTAAAATAGTCCCTATTTCCGAGCATAGTTTCGTACACATTTCTTATTTAAATACTTCAGAATACGGAAAAGTACCTTGTAATGGTCTTGTTTATATAAGGAATAATCAAGCAGTTGTTTTTGACACGCCGACCAATCCCGAAGCATCAAAAGAATTATTAATGTGGCTGACCGAAAACAAAAAATCGAATGTTATAGCCGTAGTGATTAATCATTTTCACGTCGATTGCCTAGGAGGCCTTGAAACTTTTCACGAATCAGGAATTGCTTCGTTTACCAACAATGAAACTATAAAATTGGCCAAGGAGGAGGGAGCAGTTGTTCCGCAAAACGGATTTGACCTGCAAAACGAATTAGAGGTCGGAGGGGAAAAAATCATCAACAGGCATTTTGGGGAGGCTCACACCATGGACAACATTATAAGTTATATTCCCGATGAGGAATTAATCTTCGGCGGTTGTATGATAAAATCACTGAACGCCCAAAAAGGAAACCTCAACGACGCCAATGTTTCGGAATGGAGCAACACTGTACGCAAGATAAAAAAGCATTACCCGAATTTGAGGATCATCGTTCCCGGTCACGGAGCGCATGGAGACAAAAAATTATTAGATTACACTATTAAACTTTTTAAGACCAATTGACATGAAAAAAGTATTCAAATTAGTTATTCCATTACTATTATTAATAGGATGTAACGAAAAGGTTGAAAAAGATAAAGAAAGAATTCCGCCGGTAATTGCTCCTTTTTCAGATGTAGATACCTTGGCCATCAACGATTGGTGGAATCGTGCCGATAACCCTATTATCAATTTGAAGGTAAGTCGCGATAGTGTTGTCGCCTTCGGAATTTATACTGTTTCAAAAAACACTTTAAAACTAAGTGCCCAATTGTACCCGCTATTTCCTGAAGAAACAAGGGAAGTCAGTTTGGAAGTAGAAGAAAATGGCGCATGGGAAGAACTACAAAAACAAAATGTGAACGATCTAGGGTGGTCGGCTTTATTCCGAATAGATAATTGGGACGATTCCAAAGATGTGAAATACCGTATCCGTCATGGCGAAAAAGCCTTTTTTGAAGGACTTATCCGAAAAAATCCGAAGGGCAAAGAACAAATTTCGCTGGCGGCACTTTCGTGTAATTCAAATAAAGATAGGGGCATGCGTGAAAATTATGTGCGCAACATCAATCATCAAGATCCCGATCTGATATTCTTCGCAGGTGACCAATCGTATGATCATACCGAACATACGGCGGCGTGGTTGAAATTCGGACTCCAATTCAGAGAGACCTTTCGAAATCGGCCTGCTATTACGATTCCTGATGATCACGATATCGGACAGGGGAATCTTTGGGGCGAAAATGGCAAGGTGTCAACGGTTTCCGGTAGTTCTGATGGGGGCTACACCTATCATCATGAGTACGTAAAAATGGTCGAGCGATGTCAAACGGCACATTTGCCCGATCCCTACGACCCTACCCCTGTTAAACAAGGTATCAGCGTCTATTACACGAATTTACTATGGGGAGGTGCAGATTTTGCCATTTTAGAGGATCGGAAATTCAAATCAGGCCCTGCGGGTAAGATCCCGCAGCAAGGGCCGCGGCCAGATCACATTAGAAACCCAGAGTACGACCCGGCGTCGATCGACTTGCCCGGGCTCAAACTTTTGGGTGATCGGCAATTGAGCTTCTTGGATGATTGGGGAAGCCAAAATTCAGATGCCCTAAAAGTCGTACTGTCACAAACCGGATTCTGTGGCGGCGCACATATTCATGGTAGTTTGGACAACCGATTACATGCCGACCTCGATTCCAATGGCTGGCCGCAGACCGGTCGTAAAAAAGCTTTGGAATTGATTCAAAAAGCCGGAGCCGTGCATATCGCGGGCGATCAACATTTGGCAACCGTAATCAAACAAGGTATCGATGATTTCGGTGACGGGCCTTGGTCTTTTGTCGTACCCGCCATTGTAAACGATTATTACAGCCGCTGGTGGTGGCCAGAAGATGAAAAAGCAGGGGCAAATCCCAATAAAAATACATCCTTGCCATGGACAGGGGATTATCTCGACGGCTTCAACAACAAAATAAGTATGATAGCCTACGTAAATCCTGAAAGTGATTCAAAAGGCGGCGGGTACGGATTGATTCATTTTAACAAAAAAGGAAAAACAACAACTTTCGAATGCTGGCCTCGATATGTCGATGTTACAAAAACCGATGCTGAACAATTCGAAGGTTGGCCGATGACGGTCTCGATGGAATAACTACCCCTTCAAATCTAACTTTTCGGCGAAATAATCGCAAAAATCTTTCATTGTAGCGGTCATTTTTTCGTCTTGGGTTGCCTTCATAAAAGTATCGGAGAGTGACACCAAAGTCTGATGAAAAAAGATTTTCATTTCGTCAACGGGCATATCTTTTGTCCAAAGGTCGATTTTTAGCGATTCTTGGTTCTTGCTGTCCCAAACCGAAAGAAGCATGGCCTTTGCCTCTACATTATCGATACCACCATCTTGGGCTGACCAGTTCAATTTTTCGGGAACCCGGTTTTTATCGAGACCAACGGTCAAGGTTATTTGCGATTCGTGCAGTTCTGCCATTACTTTTCTGGTTTGTAGTTCGACTTTCTGAAAATCTCTTCGGCCGGTACTTTTAATAATTGTTGAAGGGTCAAATCAGTTTTTTCCATATAGGCTCTGACGATCCGCCAACCCAAATATCTGCCGATTCTTGGTGGGGATTCATTGTCGATCAATTCCAATCCGAACTTTGAAAAAGGGCCGATGTCCAAAAATCTCGCTTCTAGTTTGTTGTCTGTACTGTACAATAATTCATGCTCTATAAAATAACGCCAAATCGGTTCCTCATTGGCCAGTGCCCAATCGTACTGGTCTTGAGAATAGCCGATTTTTTGGGCATCAGTGGTCAGCGGCACCAATTTCTCCTTTAAGTAAAGTTCCTTCCCGTAATAGACTATTTTCGACAGAAAAGTACGTTCGGTGGGATAATTCAAAACTTTGGTCGCAAAGGCCCCAGCGACATCACTGGTCATAAATTGTCTATCCAACCCGGCGGCTATGAATTTTTGCATCCCCTCGTAAAACTTATGATCAGGGCCTAGATAATTGTCGAGACCTATAAGTAACAGGCTATCGGTCAAGATTATCCGATTTTGATAATCGACATTCGAAGTTACCGTAAGTACCTTTGGCCCGCCGATCTTCGGAAAGTAGTACTTGATATGTTTGAACAATAGTTCAAGATCGTTTTTTTCTTCTTCGAAATCGGGAAAAGCTTTCCCGACCTCATCTAAAAGTTCTATTTGAATGGTGTCATCTAACTTTTGGATCCAGATACTATCCGGATATTGAGCCGGAAACAGATAGGGATACTTTCTTTTGATTTCAGGGAAACTTTCCGCCGTTGTCTTAGACAGTTCACGGTCGAATCGAAACACCTTTAAATCCATTGAGATTTTTTCCACATCTTCGATGACCTTATTTTCGTCACCACAGGAAAAAACCATCAAACCGATTAAGAGTAGAAAGAAAATTCGCTTAAGCATATAAAGTATTTGTAAGTTCACTTCAATATTAGGTTGCTACCCATTATTTTTATCGCGCAAAGTTAAATGAATTTCCATGCAGACCGAAAAAGTTGTCGATCATATTGTAAAATGGTTAAGTGATTATGCCGCTAAAGCGGGAATGAAAGGATTTACAATAGGTATTTCAGGAGGAATAGATTCTGCCGTTACCTCGACATTATGTGCCAAAACAGGTCTTGAACTACTTTGTCTCGAAATGCCCATTCATCAACATGCCCATCAAGTAGGAAGAGCGGTGAACCATATCGAATGGCTACAAGAGAATTTTGACAAAGTATCCCAAGAAAAAATAAATCTTACCCCCGTCTTTGATAGCTTTGTTTCCGCCTTGCCAAAAGTCGATGAAGACAGTCGTTTTTTAACATTGGCCAATGCAAGGGCCCGGCTAAGAATGACAACGCTATACTATTTCGCCGGGCTCGAAAAGTATTTAGTCGCGGGAACAGGCAACAAGGTTGAAGACTTCGGTGTAGGGTTCTATACCAAATATGGAGATGGCGGAGTCGACCTAAGTCCTATCGCAGATCTTTTAAAGAGTGAAGTTTACGAAATTGCCAGATTCTTGGGTATAAATCAAGAAACTATAGATGCGGCGCCCACCGATGGCCTATGGGCCGACAACCGTTCAGACGAAGATCAAATAGGTGCTACGTACCCCGAATTGGAGTGGGCCATGCAGATGCAAGATGAAGGAAAAACAGAAAATGATTTTTCAGGTAGAAGAAAAGAGGTTTTTCTTATATTTAGAAAATTCAATTCTGCAAACCGTCACAAGATGGTTCCGATACCGATTTGCGAAATTCCTATCGAGTTAAAGTGACCACTCAACTGGATTTCAGGTAAGTAAAACGAAAATAATTACATAAATAAGGCATTTTAAGAAAAAAGTTAGACTTTTGTTTACCAAAATAGATAATTAAACCTTACATTGCATGTCAGTATTTGTATACATGTCCAATGTCTAAATTATCTCAAAAACATATCAAAATGATCAAAGTATTAATTGCGGACAATCACCCGGTCGTGAGAACGGGCGTAAGAAGTGTTTTGGAATCCGCTAATGGTTTTCAAGTTGTAGATGATGTAGCGACCACCGGAGAACTTTTTGAAAGGCTTGAAAAGCTGACACCAGATGTCGTGATGCTTGAGATGGACATTCCTGAGATCAATGGTATTGCCGCGCTTCGTAAGATCAAGAAATCGTTTCCTGATGTAAAGGTACTTATGTACAGCGGTCAATCTGAAGATGTTTATGCGTTGAGCTCAATTAGAGCTGGTGCCTTTGGTTACCTTGCAAAAACTTCAGAATTAGAGTATATTGTTTCGGCCGTGAAAAAAGTTGCTGAAGGCAATATGTTCATTACCAACGAACTTGCACAACGTTTGGCCTTCGATGAGGGTACACAAAAGCCAAGAAGATTCTTCAGAAAACTTTCAACTCGAGAAGTAGAAGTATTAAAATTATTGGCAAGCGGAAAACGTAATAAAGATGTGGCTATAGGTCTTAACTTAAATGAAAAGACGGTTAGCACATACAAAGCACGTTTGATGAAGAAATTAAATGTAGACAATATGGTTGATCTTTTGCAGCAAGCAAAAGCTCTTGAGTTATATTAAACTAAGAATACCACGCCAAAAACATAAAACCCAGGCAATGCTTGGGTTTCTTGTTTTTAATGAACTTTTTGTTCAAAATGTTTGATAACCAGTCCATTTCTTTCCGCCAATTTGACCTTCAAACCATTGAATTCCATGGAATTTTCCAATTGCTCTTTCGTTGCAATTCCCTTTTCTTCATTATTTAAAGATTCATTTGCTATTCCAGTAAGTAAGTCATCGATCAACTTCAACCTTATGGAAGTAATTGTCTGAGAAACTCTTAAAACAATATCTTCATTTTTTTTCTTCACAAATATTTCCCTTCGTTTCCAATCATGAAGTTCATACTTGTTTTCACTCATATCTAAATTCACCACAATTTGTGAAATATTCTGCGGAATTTTGTTAATCCAATCAATAAAGCTAAAGTTTTCGCCAGCTATTAGTTCATTTATTAAAAGACTATAAACTGATCTGAAAACTTCATTGGCAAATTCTATTTCATCTTCTTGCAAATCAAGGTAAATCTTCTCGGCCACTTTTCTATCACTTTCTTTTTTTACCATTATTAGGTCCCCATTCTCATCTTGCTCTTGATACAATTCTAAAAATTGCACTTTGTTCATTCCAAACTGAAGAAGAATTTTTAGAATTTCCTTTTCATGAATATCATGAATATTTACATGTTCAATTATATTGTCATCCTTTACAATTTCAAAGGCCTTTTGGTCTTGCCGGGCTTTTTTACTTTGGTCCGCTTGTGCTTTCTTTCCGATCTGCGCCAAAGTGTTGAAAAGTACTTCCTCGGAAACATTCATGATGCGGGCACATTCCTGTATGTAGATTTCTTTCTTGATGCGATCGGGAATTTTGGCAATACTATTGACAATGTCTCGCACCGTATCCGCCCGTTTTATAGGATCATCGGAAGCTTCCTTCAGCAACAACGAAGCCTTGAACTGAATAAAGTCTTTTGCATTTTCCTCTAAATAAAGAACAACATCTTCATATTCGTTGTTCTTTGCGAAACTATCGGGATCCTCACCTTCAGGAAAAGCACATACCTTGACGTTCATACCTTGTTCTAAGATCAGGTCTATCCCCCGTATAGAAGCCCGCAAACCAGCGGCATCTCCATCGAAAAGCACCGTAATGTTTTTTGTAAGCCGATTGATCAACCGAATCTGATCGGGTGTCAATGCCGTACCACTTGATGAAACCACGTTGTGTATTCCCCTTTGATAAAGCTGTATGACATCGGTATAACCTTCGACCAAATAACAATTGTCTTCTTTGGCAATTGCCTGTTTCGCATAATAAATGCCGTAGAGCACCTTACTCTTATGGTAGATATCGCTTTCAGGGGAATTAAGATATTTCGCGGCCTTTTTATCATTCGTCAAGATTCGCCCACCAAAGCCCAATACCCTACCGCTCATCGAGTGGATAGGAAACATCACGCGCCCCTTGAACCTATCGAATCTTCTGTTTTTGCTAGAATCAGAAGCATCTTCTTTGACAATGGTCAGTCCGGTTTTTTGAAGATAGTCAAGCTGGTATCCTTTTTCGATGGCTGCGTTCGTGAAACCATCCCATTGATCAAGACAATACCCCAAGCCGAATTTTTTTATCGTTTCAACAGTAAAACCCCGTTCCTTAAAATAGGTCAGTGCTATTGCTTTACCAGGTTCAGAATCCCAGAGAATATCCTGAAAATATTTTTGTGCGTATTCCGAAACCAGATACATGCTTTCGCGTTCGTCGGCTTCCGCTTTTTCTTCATCCGTCCGCTCGGTTTCTTCTATCTCTATATTATACTTTTTGGCAAGATATTTTATGGCTTCGGGGTAGGTAAAATGTTCATGTTCCATCAAAAAGGCCACAATATTTCCACCTTTGCCACTGCTGAAATCCTTCCAGATCTGCTTTACCGGAGACACCATAAAGCTCGGTGTTCTCTCATCGCTAAACGGACTCAATCCCTTAAAATTCGACCCTGATTTCTTCAACTGTACAAAATCGCCGATGACCTCCTCGACACGGGCGGTCTCATATACTTGATCTATGGTAGATTTTGATATCAAAACGGATAAATATTCTGTTTACGCTGCGAAACGAACAATATCGCAAAGATATTCGATATAAAGAAATGGAGTTTTAAATCTTTTATATGCCAATGAACTTTCTGTTCCCTGTCCTACTAAAAAGTACTATGGTGTTCCCTCTCCCTCGGGGGAATGCCATCTTCTAGGGCATGACCCTTGGGTGAGGGGTTACCCTATTTTCAGGGATGCAATTTTCACCGTAGTCAGGGTTCTACAATGTATGATTTTGAAGCAACTTTGTATCATCAAATCAATCTAGTCGACCTCGCTCGGCGAAAAAGAGTTTTAACAGTTGCCGAAACTTGTTCAGCACAAAAAAACTATTATTATGATCTGGGGAATTACATTGATCTTATTGAGCCTTATCGCAGTACCATCATTGATACTGTCTAAAAAACCAAACGCCAAAGAACTCTTGGAAAAGGTGGAGCCATACCAAGGTTGGCTCGGAATCGTTTTCTGCTTTTGGGGCGTGTGGGGAATTATTTCCTCAATTCTTAACGTCGGCTGGTTAAGCTCTTTTCCGATTTGGTGGATTACACTATTAGCTGGCAACATTGTTTCAGCTACTTTGGGCTTTATGTTAGGCTCTGGCTTGATAAACAAGCTTTTTTTATCAAAAAACGACGTTGCCAAGGCAAGGGCCGAGGAGCTACGGACTAAGATCGCACCAAAACAAGGTAAACTCGGCATATTGGGTCTTATCGTCGGAATCTGGATGATCGTTGCCTCTTTTTTATATACCATCGCATAAGTTTTGCCCTAAACGAACGTTAAAACAGTAACTATCAACAAACAGACCCTGAAATTAATTCAGGGTGAAAAATCAAAAATCATGAAAAATCTATTTCTAAGTTTCGCTTTCGCCTTAACCACTATGGGTCTTTTCGCCCAAGGCAATCAAAACACCATTTCTGTCGGTGGAGTTCACAAATATAGCATAGCACCAGAATACAAGGCCAATATGATCATCAGTATGAGCAATGTCTATTACGATGCCGAGACTATGACCTTTTCGTCTATTAAATCAGGTTATCTTGATAAATTGGCCAAAGTGGGGATCAGCAGCGATCGCTTGACCGAAAACGAATTGCAATACTTACTTTCCGGTTATGATAAGGAAGGAACGGTTTTGACTTTCGTTACCAAGTCGTTAGATGAAATGAATAAATTTCTTAAGGTCAAATCAGTGGGAGTTACAAAGTCAGATACAAATCTCGTTGTTGAGATGACAGATGCCCAAATGGCCGAATATGCCAAGATGGCTTATGAAAACGCAAAACAAAAAGCAGAGGCCTTGGCCAAGAAGATCGGAAGAACCATCGGAAAAGCTACTTCCATCAGTGACTCGAACAGCAATAAAATTTACGATTCGATGTACTATGGCTACGGAAACTCATTTGATTCAAAAGAATATCATATTTCGGTATCCTTCGAATTGTTATAATAATCTTTAGTTGGTTGTTTATTGAGAGAGCCTTGTTTGCCCAAGAAATATGTCCATGTTACTTAACGGCACACAACAAGGCTCTTCTTAAATAATCTGCCCAAAATAAATACCATACCATGAACAACCTAAACAACGGAATTGTAGTCAACGGCGTTTTTGAATATGCGATAAAACCGGAATACTGTATCAAAATGGTACTGAGCTTGCAGAATGTAAATTTCGATCGGCCCACTGTAACCTATAGTGATATTCGAGAGGAGTATATGGAAAAACTCGTCGATGAAGGAATCGCCGGTCAGCCCGATGTACACTTGAAAGAAGACCCTTTGGCCTATTCTCTGATGGGTTATGAAATGGAGGGCAACATCATCGAGTACAAGACCGAATCGTTGCAAATGGCCCAAAAGTTCTTGTCTATCAAATCAGACGGGGTATTTAAATCAGATTCGATCATGTGGATCGAATTGACCGATGAAGAAATGGCAGACTATGCCAAAAAGGCTTTCGAAAATGCCAAGCAGAGGGCCATGGCGATTGCGAAAAACGTGGGCAAAGGTTTGGGCGATGTCATCTTTATCGAGGATACCAACCCAAAAAAGTATATGGACGGACTTTACCAAACCGATAATTTGCAAATAAGGGAGTATTACATAAAAGCTGCTTTTGAACTTGTTTAAAGAACGATGAAATTCCTGTGGACAATAGCCATCATTTGTGCGCTCTTTCTTAATTGCAAAGAAGGGAATTCCAATACGCAAGTAAAAACTGTAGTAGCTGATCAAAAGATTCCTAGTTCTGCTTTGTTTGATTTACCGGGAAATACAATTGCAGAACGTTTTAATGTTCCTGAAGGATATACAAGGATAAAAGTTGATTCTGCTTCCTTTGGAAAATATCTTAGAAATCTTCCCCTGAAGGATGCCGGCGAAAAAGTAATGTACTTTGACGGAAGCACCAAAAACAAAAACAATGTCTACGATGCCGTTATAGATCTACCTATCGGTAAACGCGACCTGCACCAATGTGCCGATGCGGTAATGCGATTACGGGCGGAATACTTTTTCAATCACAAAAAATACGATAGTATCCATTTTAATTTTACCAACGGATTTCGCGCCGATTATTCAAATTGGCGAAAAGGAAAAAGAATCTCCGTAAACGGAAACAATGTTAGATGGAACAATAGCGGACAACCTTCCGATTCTTATCAAACCTTTTGGAAATATCTTGAAATGGTCTTCAGCTATGCTGGTACGGCATCTTTGGAAAGGGAGATGAAGGCGATTTCCTTGGCAGAATTAAAAATCGGCGATGTTTTTATCAAAGGTGGCTTTCCCGGCCATGCTGTCATTGTGGTCGATATGGCCAGAAATAAAAGCACGGGTAAAAAGATATTTCTTTTGGCTCAGAGCTATATGCCTGCCCAAGAAATTCAAATCCTAAAAAATCCGGATAATTCAGAATTAAGTCCTTGGTATAGTTCTGGGATTTCAAATGAATTGCGAACCCCGGAATGGGTGTTTAAAAAAACAGAATTAAGACGATTCGTCGATTAGATTTGACGAAATACTCAAACCGAACGTTTCTTTTTGTCTCAGAATCCGAAGGATTCGCATATTTGTAAATACCCAATAGTCCGATATTCGACCCCAACGGGGTCGTATCTATGAATTTCACTATTTGCTATAAATATTGAATCTCTACAAGATTTTCTTTCCATGAGGTTTCACGCCAACAACCATAGGCAGATTCCTAGTTCCCCAATACTCGAAGGAATACTAACAATTGTCGAGAACATGGTTTTTCCGTAACCATCAAAAAGAAAATATCCACAAAATCGATAAGGTATCCGAAGCAACCCAACATCAACATAATACCCAAAGATTTAGGAAGAAAACCAGATTTGTACACCAAATATCCGAACGGAAGTAACCACAATCCCCAAAATATGTTGGCGGCCAAATTTCCATTACTGTACGATTACAAAGACAACATTACGTGGGTGTTCAGTTCTTCTTTCGAAAAGACCTTTAAGTATGCTTCATCGCTCAGCAGGTCTAGTACATCAATTTGATGAACAATGTTCAAATACGAAATGGGTACGCTAACAATTGCAAAAATGACCATCAACATTGCATGTTCTTTATTTACCGAGCTCAGCAATCGGTAGAGGGCCAATGGCAACAAAATAAATGCGACACAACTAAGCAGCCCCATGACAATCCCAAATTGAAAGAGCGATTTGGATTCCAAGATATTACTAATTGTTTTGGCCGCATCATCTCAAACGACCAATTGCGATGGAACGTACATCATGCTTATCACGCCGGTAATGATAAGCAAGAGATAGAAGAGTCCGGCAATTCGGGCATTTTTCTTAGTTGGTTTCATTTTTTTGGTTTTTTGCACTACTCCAAAATCGATTTTAGGCTAACTTCATGCCATTTATCATGCTGATCAATATACTGCAATATTGCCGCATGACTTGCTCCCACCAACACCATAATCCGTTTATCTTTTTCATTTGTGTATTTTTGAATCATTGACCACATATATAGATTCCTTTTGTACCATTCCGCTGTTAAAAATGGGCCGATAAAATTATCATGCCCTCCCGCCTTTAATGGTATTTCATTGTGAAATTCATTACTCATATCTCTCAATTCAGGAGAATTTAAATAATTGGTCAAGTCAATGAGGGAAGTGCCTTTTTCTATTTTATTATCAAATTCGAGTGTGAAAGTTTCTATTAGACTTGTAATTCTCGACTGAAGTTCGGCTTGGCCGCTTTTATAAATCACGGTCATAACACTATCAAATGGGAACTCGGTTTCGCCATAGTCAATGCCAATGACACCTTTCAGGTTATTCTTTTGGGCTGTTCTAAATGCCAATTGAAATATCTCGTTCTTTTTATAAAAATCACTGAGGTTATCTTGAACAAAGTACTTACCCTGTTGGTAGAGATTAAAGAGAGAATCCAACTCAACTTGTTCTTCATAGTTCCATTCAACAAATATCTTAGATGGTTTAAACTCTTCTATCTTAGATGCGATAAATTCCAGCTCTTTTTGCGATTCTTCTTTTAAGATATCAAATGATTTTGTCTTGGCAACATCTGCTCCCGGGTTGTTATAGTGAAAGGTTCCTACAAGCAAAACTTGAGTTGCATCTTGATGAAATTTTGATTTACTTGATTCATCCGACTTTTCTTGTTGATAACATCCTATCATAACGCTTGCGATAAAGAAAATAACAAATCTTGTTTTTAAGTTCTTCATTTTAGTATATTCTTATAGGAGAATTTGTAACTGTTCAGCCGAAGTGCTTTCTCCACCCCTTTGTCATTCCGAACCTGCCTGCCTGCAGGCAGGCGAAGTGAGGAATCCCTTGGGAG
>QIJL01000400.1 GCA_003232435.1 Flavobacteriales bacterium
AAAATGTATGGACATTTGCAATGCATATTCATTACACTCGTGCTATTCCAAAAACAAAATTCGGAATTGGAGCAAGTTTTGAAAGGATAGTGCTTGACCCTAAGCATAGTACCTTTGGACTTGTACTCGCATATTACCCTATTGAAAAATTAAGTTTCGCAATATCGCCTGGTCTGACTTTTGAAGACGCAAATCCAGGTGCTTTTTTTGCATTACATTTGGAAACAACTTACCAATTTGAAATTGGAAATTTCCACATTGGACCTGCTTTTGAATTTGCATATGACCCGAATGACTATCACCTGAGTTTAGGAGTTCACGTAGGCTATGGATTTTAAATGTTTAGAAAGTAAAAATACGAACTGCTAACAAAGTAAAAATCATTGGGCAATAAGTGATTAAACCAAAGTTAGTGTTTGCAGTAACTGTTCAGTCGTTAGGTAGGCCTGTCGCTAGAGAGGCAAGAGCAAAGACTAAAAGAGGAGAGAGAAGTAAAAAGTGAGAAGGGAGAAGGGAAAAGGGAACAAAGACCCCCGATGCCTCGGGGCTAAAACCCTCCTACGGCGGGTGGGCAGGTAGACTGCGAGCATGGTCATAACTCATAACGGCTGAACAGTTACAGTTTGTAAATAAAGATAGAGATAAACCGAAAATGAAGTGCTTTTAAACGCCCAACGCTTCATATACAAATCGATGACGTAACCGCAAAGAAAAACAGAAGATCTTGATTATCAAATACAGACAAATGAAAACGAAAACGTACATACCGATTTTTTGTATGCTGTTATCCGTTTATGGGTATTCTCAAAAAAAAACAATCCATAGAGATTCAATCGAGGCAAACAAGGTCATTGACTTTGATATTACGGGCGATGGTCTGTCCGAACATTGGAAAACCGCCGATTGGGTCAAAATTGAACAACGGGCCCATTTGGACCTTGCCATGGAGACCAAAGTGAAAGTGCTTTATTCCGAAACGGGAATCTATTTTTTATTTTATAGTGAAGACCGTAAATTAGATGCGTCCTTTGAAGCGAGCGGAGTACACCTATGGACCGAAGATGTTATAGAAGTATTTCTTTGGCCGGATACGGACAAGGAAGTTTATTTTGAGTATGAATTATCTCCCCTTAATTTCGATCTGCCGCTTATGGTTATGAATTTCGATGGCAAACCACATAGATGGCAGGCTTGGTATTATGAAGATGACCGAGAAATTCGACATAAAACCGCGGTCCGGGGAGGTGAAAAAAGAAGCGGGGCCTCGATTGAGAGATGGACGGCGGAATTCTATATCCCTTTTTCCCTACTTTTACCTATGGGGCAGGTGCCCCCTGTGGCAGATACGCAATGGAGGGTCAATTTTACCCGAATGGATTATCTTGATAAAAAAGAAATCTATTGGTCCTGGCAAGATTTGCCCGGTAGTTTTCATGAAATAAATAGATTCGGGACAATGATTTTTAAGTAAAGAACTTGTTTAAACTTTTTTAATCGAAGCGAAAAATTAAGTTTTTGTACCCAAATGAAAACCTTTTTGAACTGCATCCGCCTCAGGCTGACGATACTCGGAAAAAAAAAGTTTAAATTACTTCAAATAGAATATTTCGGGCTACTTGTCCCAAGTAATACAAATCCATGGATGTTATTTCAATAACGCGAGAATTAATTCGATACAATACCATCAACCCTC
Organism: Flavobacteriales bacterium; assembly: GCA_003232435.1. Classification (GTDB taxonomy): domain Bacteria; phylum Bacteroidota; class Bacteroidia; order Flavobacteriales; family Flavobacteriaceae; genus Aurantibacter_A. Next base: position 1,694 of record QIJL01000400.1, read on the forward strand.
CGGGCAACGAAGAGGAAATAGCCAAGTATGTTGGAACAATTCTTACCGGCCATGGTTTTTCGGTCGATTACCCCGAATACGCCAAAGGCCGATTACATGTAGTGGCTACCAAAGGATTATCAAACACCCAATCGCCAATAGTGCTAACTGGCCATTTAGATGTTGTGCCACTTGGGGCGGCAGAATGGAGCGTAGATCCGCATGCCGCTGAAATAATCGGGAACAAGCTTTACGGACGAGGCTCGACCGACATGAAGGCGGGCGTGGCGGCAATGCTGGTGGCCGCCATTGAATGTTTTGAACACCTACCTCCGACCGGAGGGATCAAACTAATACTGACCGCTGACGAAGAATTGGGTTGCCGCGGGGCAAAACATTTGTGCGAAAGTGGGTATGACCTAGGGGAAGCCAGTGCCATAATTGTAGGCGAACCCACTTCCAATACGCCGTATATAGGTCATAAAGGCGGTTTGTACTTAACCGCCAAAACCACCGGGGTTACGGCACATTCATCAATGCCGGAATTGGGGGACAATGCTATTTACAAAGCGGCAAGGGCCATTGCCAAAATAGAGACATTAAGATTCGAAGCGGAAGAAGATGACCTACTGGGATACCCCACGATCAACGTAGGAAAGATAGATGGGGGGTTGAATTTAAATTCCGTGCCGGACAAAACAGAGTTTACAATTGACGTACGATCCACTACTAAACTGGAGAACAAACAGGCATTTCAGCTATTGAAAGATATTCTTGGGGAGGAGGTCATACTTGAAAAATTGACGGATTTAAGTGCAATCTCAACCGCCGAAGATCACCCTTTTACACAAGTGGTTTCTGAAGTTTGCGCATTTGATTATCAGCAGAAAGGGGTAAAAAAAGCAGCTTCCTTTTTGACCGATGCTTCTGTGTTGACCCCTTATCTGAACAATCCTCCAACAATTATTCTTGGTCCGGGAGAACCGAACATGGCACATCAGACAGACGAGTACTGCTATGTCGATAAGATACTTGAAGCAGTAGGAATTTATAAGGAAATAATTTTTGAAAACGCAAAAAGAACCAAGTAATGGACTATCCAAAAAACTTCGCGAACGAGAAAGAACTCGAAGAGGCCCTATCTAGACCGACCCCTGAATTGGTCGATATGATGAAAGAACTCGAAGGAGACTTTATCCTGTTGGGCGTAGCCGGAAAAATGGGAGTATCCATGGCCCGTATGGCCAAACGTGCATGTGGAGAGGCCGGTGTGCAAAAAAGAATTATCGGCGTATCTCGGTTCAGTTCGCCCGAACAACGTACCTTTTTAGAAGAAAGCGGTGTTGAAACCATAAAAGGAGACCTTTTGGATCTCGATTTTATCGATAGCCTTCCCGAGGTAAAAAATGTAATTTATCTAGCTGGCATGAAATTCGGTACAGAAGGAAACGAGTCGGCCACTTGGGCAATGAATTCCTTTTTGCCGGGCTTGGTCGTTGAAAAATTCAAAAACTCAAGAATTGTTGCTTTTTCCACTGGCTGTGTCTATCCGTTGGTAAAAATCGCCTCTGGCGGATCCAAAGAATCCGATAGCCCAGAACCGGTCGGCGAGTATTCACAATCTTGTTTGGGCAGGGAGCGCTTATTCGAATTTGGAAGTATAAAGAACGATACCCCTGTCGTTCTTATTCGATTGAACTATGCGGTAGAGATGCGCTACGGGGTGCTGGTCGATATCGCGACCAAAGTGAACAACAATGAGACCATAGACCTAACTATGGGTTATGCCAACGTAATTTGGCAGGGAGATGCCAATGAAATGATTTTAAGAACGGTACGGTATTGTGAAACACCTGCAAAACACCTCAATATTAGCGGCTCTGAGGTAATTTCCATAGCCGATATAGCCAGACAATTTGGTAAAATAATGGACAAAGAAGTTAAATTGACGGGGGTCGAGGCCGATTCAGCGTTGTTGGTCAATGTATCACAAGGTCACAAACTGCTGGGTAAGCCGAGGGTTTCCTTGGACCAGGTGTTAAAATGGACTGCAGATTGGGTCGGAAATGACCATAGACTTTTGGGCAAACCAACGCATTTTGAAGTTAGGGACGGGAAATACTAAACACTAAAAATCAATAGAAATGGGTGCTAAATTGTCGAGCGAACTTTACCAGCATTTACATGGCGGATTGGTCATACCTGCCAACCCTACGGCATTGACCAAGACCCTCGATTTGGATGAAAGAAGGCAAAGGGCCTTATTAAGGTATTACCTTGATTCAGGATCCGGAGGTTTGGCCGTTGGTGTACATACAAGCCAATTTGAAATTCGTGAAGCGGCACTTTATCGACCGGTCTTGGAAATAGGAAAGGAAGAAATGGATTCATTTTGCAATAAAAGCAAGAAAGCCATATTCAGGATCGCAGGTGTTTTGGGTAAGACCGGGCAAGCGACCAATGAGGCCCAAACTGCAATTGATTTAGGATATCATGCCGTTTTATTGAGCTTGGCGGCTTTTAAGGACAATACAAATAAAGAATTGATCGAACACTGCAAGGCCGTTGCGGAAGTTATTCCACTCATTGGGTTTTATTTACAACCTTCTGTTGGAGGTCGAGCGCTTGATGCCGACTTTTGGCGAGCGTTTTCAAGTATAGAAAATGTAGTCGCCATCAAAATGGCACCTTTCGACAGGTATCATACTATTGATGTGGTCAGGGGTGTGGCAGAATCCGGGAGAGCCGATGAAATAGCCCTTTATACGGGAAATGATGATAATATTATAGCAGATTTATTGACAGCGTATGAAATTCCGATAGGCGATAAGATAGTTAAAAAACGGATCGTAGGGGGGTTGTTGGGCCATTGGGCGGTATGGACTAAAAAGGCGGTGGAATTAATGGATAGGATTAAGGAAGCCAAAGCATCCGATTTCCCCGATCTATTGAAAACGGGAATTAAGGTTACAGACTCCAATGCCGCTTTTTTTGATTCCAGAAATGGATTTAAAGGCTCGATAGCCGGTATTCACGAGGTTTTGATCCGACAAGGGTTATTAGAGGCGAACCATACAATAAACCCAAAAGAAAAACTGGGCCCCGGCCAAAAAGAAGAGATCGATCGCGTATATGCACTTTATCCTGAGCTAAATGATGACGATTTTGTGGCAGAAAATCGAGATAAGTGGTTGCGTTGATCAATAGAATTCCCCGACGGCTCTGCCCGGTCGGACGGGCCTCGGAGTTTCCTGTTCACCTCTCTGAGCCTGTACCGAGCGAAGCCGAGGTAGAGAAGGTCGGAACTGCCTTTTTGCAGTTCCGGGCGGGGTAAAATATAATCCCGATAGCTATCGGGGTTCGGTTCCGAACAAAAGCTCAAGACGAGTTCAATACCTGACATGATGAGGGCTCTTTTTGCGCATTATCTGCCCGTCCGGTCAGGTGGGTTTCGTTAAAATCCCTTCAAGCAGCCCTGCTATTCTCTTTGCCACCACTTCACCCCGCCCAGAGCTCTCGCTATGTCGTGCCCCATACCGCATCCCTGCCTGCCGGCAGGAAAAATAGTCCATACAGAATTCCGATCATACAATTCAAAACAGATACTAAGGTTCCTATACTGAACAAATATTGGGTATTTACCAATTGCTTTAACTCGGGTATACTTATTTTTTATAGGAATTCGTTGAATCTTTGATTTCAGTGCTGCCAAATTTATGGATTATTCATAGGGAAAATTGACCGCCAATTGTTCAACTTTTGATTTGGGTGTCCCAATGCGGAGGTCAGGAAAAGATGAAGAAAATTATTCACCTACACTCCATGTACTATGGGCAAGGAAAGTCAAAGAATACTTTCACCCGACTTTTTCAAGGGAGCTACCATGTTTCTATTGATCGGCGAATTTTCAATTTGTATCGGGCGCCAGTATTAAGTTCTACGTTCCGTGTCGTATTAATCGCAGGTATTTTGTCCCTGATTATATTTGAACTCGTCTTGAGTTATTATAATTTCCTGCAAAACCTTCATCCGGGCACAACCTGCCTCTCCGGCAAGGCGGGAATCTTGATTTCCTGCCTGTCCGGTAGGCAGGTTCGCTCAAATGAAACAACTCAAGACGAGTTTTTTATCCCACAAGATAAAAAAAGAATGATTCCATCTTTTTTAAACCCATCCCTGATTTTTTTAAACGCGATCCGCATTTGAGATTCAACGGTTTTTACCGAAATGCCCATTTCTTTTGCGATTTCCCTGTATTTTACCCCTTCTACTTTGTTGAGCTGAATGATCTTTTTACATTTGGGGGGGAGCGAATCTATGATCTGCCTTATTTTTTCAATTCGCTTTTCCGATTGTTCCCTGTCCTCTTTGATCCGTTCCCGTAAAGCCTTTTCCCATAATTCGGCCAAAAGCCGATCCCCTCTCTTCGTCTTATTGATCCCGTCAATATATCTATTATAGGCGATGGAGTATAAATAGTTTTTTGGCGACTTGTCTATATCCAATTTATTTCTGTCGTCCCATAGATCGATAAAGGCTTGTTGCACAATATCTTCAGATTGGGCTTGGTCATGGGTGTAGGTGACGATATAGGCCACAAGACGGTCATAATAGCGTTCGAACAAATGCCTGAACGCTGTCTTGTCGCCTTTCTTCAATGCTTTTACTACTTCTATATCATTCATGCCCTTCCCAAGTCGATTTCCTGCCCGTTCCGTTCAGGCGGGTAATAAAGTTAACAACTAGATGCCGTAAATATTAAAAAAAAATAGATTTTTTTAAGGGTTTTTTAAGATTTTATAGCATTACAAGTGTAAAATATAAAATACAGTATCGTGAAAACCCTTATTATAAAACTTCTTTCCAATACAATTACAGATAAGGAGCTTGTTCAACTCCATACCCTGTTGAAAGATAAAGACAACCAGCTAATTCTCGAAGCCTATGTACGGGATTACCATGACCTCAATCTGGCCATGATAAAGAACAATGTGGACGAAGCCTATAAAAAGGTGATGGGCCGTATTGAAGATCGGGAAAAGTCCATAAGAAGCCCGTTCTTTGGTTGGGTCAAGTACGCCGCTGCGATATTGGTGCTGGTGGGCATTGGCTTTTTATATCAAAACGGCTATTTTTCATCACCTTCGGATACTGTTCTGGTTCCAAAAGACGAGCTGATCACCTTAGAGCTTGATAATGGCAAGACCCAAACTATTGATCTGTCCCAGACCAAAGAAGTGAAAGACTCAAAGGGCAATCTTATCGGCAACCAGAAAAAAACCTTGTTGAGCTATACCAAAGAGACTTCCGCGGAACAATTGGTGTACAATACCTTAAAGGTGCCCTATGGAAAGCGCTTTCGATTAGAGCTGTCAGATGGTACAACGGCACATTTAAACTCCGGCACTACCCTAAGGTTTCCGGTTGCTTTCCTTAGAAACGGCAACCGACAGGTATATTTGAAGGGAGAAGCTTATTTTGATGTAAGTGAGGATAAGACCCGTCCTTTTATTGTCAAGGCCAAGGGGTTGAACGTGGAGGTTTTGGGAACAAAATTCAATGCATCTTCCTATTCCGAGGATAAAGCTACAGATGTGGTCCTAGTAGAGGGATCCGTTAACCTGTCAATAGACGGTGCTCCACAAACCATACCGGTTACCTTGTCTCCCGGGCAAAAAGGCACTTTGGGCCGTGATGCCGAAAAAATCAGTGTGCGCAAAGTAAATACGACTATTTATACCGCTTGGATGGAAGGTCGTTTGGTCTTTAGGAACATGGCCTTTGACGATATTTTAAAAAACTTGGAGCGCCATTACAATATAGAGATCGAAAATGCCAATGCGGAATTGGGCAAGGATCTTTTTGACGCAAGTTTTGATAAAATAAAAATCGATAGTGTCCTGAGTTTTTTCAATGATACCCATAAAATTAATTATACCATAGAAAACAATAAAGTTTTTATTCGATAAATAAACCAATTAAAAACCGTATAAATTTTATGACATAAAACCAAAACGACAAAAATTGCTTTATAACAAGTACCAAAAAAAACCGGAAAATGCCTTACCATTTCCCGGCTGATATAAAGTAATCGGCAAAAATTCACCAACCACATGTAAACACTTAAATATATGAAAAATAACTCGAACAAAAAGAAGAGGGTCGCACCTTCTTTTAAAAGTAGCTTAAAGATGAAATTAACGGTACTGTCTTTATTTACGGTCCTATTCGGATTGCATGCCAATGACAGCTATTCGCAGAAAACCAAGGTAAGCCTTGATATTGAAAATGCATCGGTACGCGAGGTGATCGATGCGATCGAATCCACTACCGACTTTAAATTTATATACAAGACCAAATATGTTGACCTGCACCGAAAGATCTCGTTAAAAGCGGAACAAGAGAACATAAAAGCTATATTGGACAATTTGTTCTACGATACCGATACCGGATATAAGGTAAGAGGGGTTCATATAGTATTGAGGTTAAAACAAAAAAGAAAGAATCCCGTTCCTAAAAAAATAGCTGTTGAAGAACCTCAGGACCCCGTACAGGTGACCGGAAAAATCACGGATGGCAACGGCCAGCCTTTGCCCGGGACCAATGTAGTTGAAAAAGGCACCATCAACGGGACCCAATCCGATTTTGATGGCAACTATTCCCTGACCGTAGCGGACGAAAATGCCGTATTGATTATCTCCTACATAGGGTTTGCAACAAAAGAGATCGCGGTAAACGGTCAAAGCACGGTAAACATATCTTTGGAGGAAAGTACCGCCGGCCTTGATGAAGTAGTGGTGACCGCCCTCGGAATAAAAAGAGAAAAGAAAGCCTTGGGGTACGCCGCACAAGAGCTGAAGGGCGATGAATTGAATTCTGCAAGGGAAGTCAGCGTGGCCAATTACCTTACGGGCAAAGTGGCAGGGGTCCAGGTATCGAACCCTTCATCGGGTATAGGTGGCTCCACCAACGTGACCATTCGTGGAAACAGCTCGCTGAGCGGTAGCAACCAGCCCTTGTACGTGGTAGATGGCGTTCCGATAATCAATCAGAGCAATAGCGACAGTGATAACGGAATTTTCGGGGGCAATGACTATGGTGACGGAATTGGCAACATCAACCCGGACGATATTGAATCCATGACCGTATTGAAAGGTCCAAGTGCTTCGGCCCTTTATGGCTCGCGTGGTGCAAATGGGGTAATCGTGATAACAACAAAATCCGGTAGATCCCAAAAAGGGTTGGGCGTTGAGTTTAATTCCACAACAACGCTACAAATGATCAATCTGATTCCCAGGGTCCAGAATAAATACGGTACGGGCTATGAAGGGACCAACTTGTTTGGCTCACTTGTGGAAATCGATGGCGCCCAGTACGAAACTATGCCCGCTTGGCACGGTGATATGTGGGGACCTCCGTTGGATGGGCGAAGGGTCGTTTCAGACCCGTTCTTATTGCCCGGCGAAGAGCCAAGGACACTTAGGCTCCTGCCCCAAGATCCGAACAACGTCAAGGATTTCTATGAAACCGGATTGGTAACCAACAATATGATCGCCCTTAGTGGCGGAACCGAAAATACAGCGGCAAGATTATCTTTTGGCAATACCTATACTGAAGGAATCATACCTAATAACTCTGGAGCTAGAAATACTATTACTCTTAGGGTAAACAGCAAACTTAGCGATAGATTGTCTTTTGATGCCAAGATAAACTACACCAATACAAAATTCGATAACCGGCCCACCTTGGGCGCCGGTGCCGATAATGTTAACTCGACCTTGATTCGGTTGGGACGATATGTGCCCCTTGATTTCTTAAAAAAGCACTATGAAATCACAGGGGAACGGGGCAGATTCCCTGGTGTACGGGTCAACCCGTACTATACGATAAATGAAATAACGAACAATGACGAAAGAAATCGCTTTATCGGCTTTGCTTCCCTTAGATATGAATTTACCGATTGGTTGAGCTTGTCCGCCAGATCGGGAATAGACTTTTACACGGACGAAAGACAGAATATATGGCCTGTAGGGGCCGCATGGCCAAATACCAGTGGTAGATTTGTCGAGACTGTCCTAAATTCAAAGGAAAGCAATACGGATTTTCTATTAACGGCTGCCGGAGATCTGTCCGGTGATTTTACAGGGTCTTTTTCCGTAGGCGGAAACCTGTTAAAACAATACGATTCAAGAATGGAATGGGATGCACGCGACCTTAAGGTTCCGGGCGTATATAATATATCCAACGCTGTTGATGTTCGTCCTAGTAGTTTCTTAAGGGAAAAAGAGATCCAATCGCTGTATGCCTTGGGGCAGTTGGCGTACAAAGACTATCTGTTCCTGGATCTTACGGCTAGAAATGACTGGTCTTCTACCCTGGGCAGGAACAATTACTCGTTTTTCTATCCGTCCGCAGGTTTAAGTTTTGTATTTACAGATGCTTTTAATATGACCTCTGATTTTTTCACCTTTGGTAAGCTTAGGGCATCTTGGGCACAGGTCGGCAACGACTCGGACCCTTACCTGACCCGATCGGGTTTCAACTCGTTCAATACAAATTACAACGGTCAGGGCTTTGCCAGTGCACCTTCTCAAATACCGGCCCTTGATTTAAGAAACGAGCTTACCGAGTCAATTGAACTTGGGTTTGACATTCGGCTATTTAATAACCGATTCGGATTGGATGTAACCTACTATGAGGGCAGTACAAAAGACCAGATCTTACCTGTACAAATATCCAACAGTAGTGGTTTCCAAACCAGGGTGATCAATGCAGGTGAGATTAAGAACAGTGGCCTTGAAGTTGTATTTAATGCAGGTATAGTACGATCGGACAATGGCTTCAATTGGGATCTGAGCTTTAATTATTCCAACAACAGGTCTGAAGTGGTGTCGTTGGCCCCGGGCATAGAAACCTTTTTGCTGGTAGATGGTCTTCCAAATGATATTGAGGCCCGGGTCGGGGAAGCATTCGGGAACATTATAGGAAGAAAGTACAGGCGAAGCCCTGACGGAAGGAGAATAGTGACCCCGGGCGGAAACTATACCCCCGAGGAGGAAAACAGCATATTGGGAAATATTACTCCTGACTGGATCGGCGGGTTGAACAACTCATTTTCCTATAAAGGGTTTTTTATGAATGCCCTGGTCGATTTTGTTCAGGGCGGCGAACTTTCTTCCCTAACAAAATACGAGATGCTCAGAAGAGGCTCCGCTCTTTTTACCGAAGAGGGCAGGCGACCTGTTGATACGGATGACAACGGTGCCCAGTTACCCTATGTAGGTGTACGGGACGGGGTCGTCGAAATCTTTGATGCCGAAGGCAATGTTACCGGTTATGAAGAGAATACACAAGCTGTGGACGGCCAGACCTATTGGGCTGCAAGTAGTGCCTGGAGCGGGGTCGGCGAAGAGTTTGTGATGGATGCCAGCTATATTATGCTACGGGAGGTGATCATGGGGTATAACTTTAATACCAGCAAGATAAAAAATTCACCGTTCACGGGCGTACGGGTTTCATTGGTGGGCAGGAATTTATTTTACATTCAGGAAAATATGCAAGATTTGGGAATATCCCCTGAATCGGCACCAAATACAGCACCGGGAGCCAGGGGCATAGAGTCGTATTCCATACCATCGACCAGATCGTTCGGGGTGAACATTAATCTTACTTTTTAACCAAAAAAACAAAAAAGATGAAAATATATAAGAATGTAAAACGCATCCTTCTTTTTTCAACGGCCATTCTCACGGCCTATTCGTGCACGGACGATTTTGAAGAGTTGAATACGAAAAACGATCTGGTAACAGAAGATCTGGTCAATGTAGACCTGATATTTACAAGGGTCCAGGTCCGGGCAATAAAAGAAGAGGGCCGCCGCAATGGTACGGGAACTATCGGCAATTATAGCGGCATGTCTTATTCCGGTTCAAATAGACCATTCCTTGAAGGTGATGCTCCCGGCGATTGGAACTTTGCATATGAGAGGTATACGAACAATCTGTCCGAAATCGTCAGATTGACCAAAGACGATCCGGAGCTGATCAATAAGACGGCAATCGCAAGGATAATGAAAGTATGGGCCTTTGCCAAGGTCACCGATACCTACGGTGATATACCCTATTTCCAATCGAGCTTACCTCAGGACGAAGCCGTAAGCAGCCCCAAATACGACACACAAAAAAGTATTTATGAAGACTTTTTTAAGGAGCTCAAAGAGGCGGCAGCCTCCTTGGACGCTTCTATGGAGAGCTATGGTTCGGCAGACCTGGTATATGGCGGCGATGTGGAAAAATGGAGGAAATTCGCCAATTCCCTCAGGTTGCGCTTGGCCCTGCGTGTACGGTATGCAGATGAGGCAATGGCCATTGCCAATATGAGCGATCTGCAAGGATCTGATCTGATTTTGACCAAGGAAGATAATGCTTCTATGTTCACGGCTGCTGATGTTCAAGACAACTTTAATCCCTGGTATAACAATGTGTTGACCAACGGATCTGATCTCGATAAAGGACCAGTGGGGGCATTTATCATTAAAATGAAGGAATTTGACGACCCGCGGATCAAGATATATGCCGATACCGCTAAGGCGACATTTCCGGGAGATGACCCCGACCTTGATTATTTTGGGTACCGGGGCCGCCCTGTGCTGGGTCTGGTACCGGTAGAGTACAAATTGCCATGGGGCTTGGACTCTTCTTCTAGGCTCAGTGATCTGTGGTACGTTCAGGTGATTGAAGTGCCGGTATTGCGCTCCTCCGAAGTTCATTTCGCTCTTGCCGAAGCGGCGTTGTTCGGTTTGAAGGCCGGTGACGCACAGGCACATTATAAAATGGGTGTCGAAGCTGCAATGGATTGGGCAAAAGATTTTTATGAAAATGCCAAACCGCAACTGCCCGATCTGCTCGGATTGTTGTACCCGGATTGGTCGGCAGCCGACGTTGACCTGCTATTGTCACATAAAGAAATTACCATGGCCGAAAGCGATGCGTTTTTGGCATCACCGATAGCCACATTATCAGGTTCGCCAGAAGAACAATTGGAGCAGATCATTGTACAAAAGAATATTGCCCTCTATCCGTCGGAATATCAAAATTGGGCAGAGTGGAGAAGAACGGGCTACCCGATCCTTCAGATCGGCCCTGACAATGATGACCTTATGGGTGTTATTCCGAGGAGGATGCCCTGGCCCCAAGTGGAACAGACCATCAATAGTGCAAATTATAATGAGGCCGAAGCCAGGTTGCCCGGTGGGGACCTAAGACTTTCAAAAATCTGGTGGGATGCCAACCCGAACGTGCCCTACCCCTTTACCGGGCCTCCTTTACCAACAATGGATACCCCTTGGGTTCAGTAGCAGAAAGTTTTTGAGTGAGTTAGTTTTGTTACATTGAAAAGAGAGTTATTTCCGTTGGAAATAGCTCTTTTTTTTAAGAGACTGTTTTGAAATATGTGATTACTCCCGAAACCTCGGGATTATAGGTTATTTTTGGGCAGGACGAGACGAAATTTTTAAGGATAGCAGGAGATAATGATGGAATGATGGAAGGGGATAATAAGGTAATGGAATAATAAATGTACAATAGTTCGGTAAATTTTTGTATATAATTGATTTTCAGCATTTTAATTCATAATTATACGAAGTGTTGTTATAAAGTACTGGTTTTATCGATGTTTCCAATACCTCGACTTCGCTCTGCACAAGGGGTTTTAAAATTGGAAATTTTTTTGAAACGTCCAAAATCCAAAATTATTGCAACATTGAATCAGTGTTGTACTCGTGCATTCCCATTAAAATAACAGATTCTAAGATTATAAACAGATGAAAAGGATGACATTAAAACTACCATTATATATAACGGGGATCCTGTTCCTTTTAGGAATGTCATTTCCGTACGATTGTGCGGCCAGCCCGACCATGTCATTTGGGCGGGCCTCTGGGCCTTCCGATCTTTCTGCCCTGGGTCTCCACGTCATACCCTATCCGCAACAAGTTGAAATAGGCGGAAACGATTTTACATTGAAAAGCTCCGTAAATATCGTGCTGGACAAGAACTCGACCAAGGTAGATCGGCGAACAGCGGAACTGCTAAAAAAAAGACTGTGGGAGGAATGGGGCATAAAAGTTGTGCTCGGGGAGGGCCAAGGAAGCAGCGACATTATCCTGACAAGAATCGGGGCGTCAGGGGCAATAGGAGAACAGGGCTACAGCTTGGCAACTGATGCCAATGTTCTGACCATAAGCGCAAAAGGAGAGGACGGCCTCTTCTATGGTGTCCAGACCTTCTTTCAATTGATAAAGAATTCAAGAGGAAGAATATTCGTCCCAGGTATGGAAATAACGGATTGGCCCGATGTGGAGATTAGGGCGGTCCACTATGATACCAAGCACCATCAAGACAAGAGCAGCTATGTAAAGAGCTTTATCAGGGATCTGGCCAGATACAAGATAAACATGCTGGTATGGGAGTGGGAGGATAAACTTGCTTATGAGAGCCACCCTGAGATAGGCGCCCCGGGGGCCTTCACCATGGAGGAAATGCAAGAGTTCACCAAATATGCCAGGGAATATCATGTAGAGTTAGTGCCATTGGTTCAGGGATTGGGGCATGTGAGTTTTATATTGAAATGGCCGCAATACAAGGACCTTAGGGAAGTTGACGATTCTGATTGGGAATTTTGTCCATTAGAAGAAGGTACTTACGACCTGTTGTTTGACCTTTGGGATGAAGCAATAGAGGCCACCCCGGGATCAAAGTACATTCATATTGGTTCTGATGAGACCTACGAATTGGGGCAGTGTGATAAGTGCAGGGCAAAAGCAAAAGAAATAGGCAATAGCGGTCTGTATCATTTGTTTGCAGACAAGGCAGCAAAACATCTTAAAAAGTCCCGGAAGGTAATGCTGTGGGAGCGACCAATGGGATGGAGAAAAAATACATCTCCCATACGAGGAATAAAACCGGATACAGACCTGGTTCTTACAGAGAGTTATAGTTATATGATGCCGGATTTTAAATATACAAAAGAAGCGAAGTCTATGGGATTTGAAGTATTTATATATGATCCAAACCCCGGAATAGAACCCTTATTTCTTCCATATCATTTCAAAAATCGTGGCGGCAAAAAGGTATCAGGAAGCCTGAAGAACTCTTATGATATACTTTCTACTGCATCCAAATCACAAGTGTTCGATGGTATGATCAATACCTCTTGGGACGATTCCGGACTTCACAACCAGATGTGGATGCTCAGTTTTATTACTTCGGCTCAATACTCTTGGAACGGGAGGGCGCCCGGTCTTGAAGAATTTGAGGATTCTTTCTTTGCCAGCTACTATGGAGATAAAGTGGTCGATATGAAAGAGCTTTATGGGCTGTTGAACGAAGGCGCCTATTATTATGCCGGAACTTTAGAACGAAATGTCTGGCACCACGGGGATATAGGCAAGACCCATCTGCCCGATCTGCCAAGAGGACAATATATAGAATATGACCAGTACTGGAACAAAGAGTATAAAGAGATCGTCATTCGGTCGAGAAAGCAAAAGGCCAAGATGCTTAGGGCATTGCAAATAATCGAGACCAATAAAAAACTCGATCTAGACCACAAATACGATTTCGACATATACCGATCTATAGCAGAATTGATCGATCACACCTGTCTTACCTATCTGGACCTGTCAAATTTGGAACGAACAATAACAGAAGCCCACAAAAATGCCTTTTTAGACAGACAAGCTGCCTATAACAGTTTATTAAAGGCCGAGCAAATTATTGAAAACAGTCTGGAGAGAAGAGATAGCGTTTACCATAAATTAGTGACTACCTGGGAGAAAACAAGGCTGCCCAAAGGTATGTCTACTTCGGATAAGAAATATTTCTATAAAATGGATCGTTCCCGCCACTATGCCAATCGAACCGCTGATATGAGTTATTTAATTTACGATGAGCAATTGCTGGACATGGAAGGCTATTTGGATCGGCTAAGAGCGTATAGAAAATCCTTTCAGCTGGAGTATTGATTTTAGCAGATGATTTAATGGATAAATGTATGAACGATAAAATATGAAAATCAAATTACCCCTTGGTACCGTTAAACCATTATCTTATTGTACCGTTCAAGCATTCATATATTTTTAATAAACTTACAAAACAATGAAAAACCTTATCCTATTATTACTGCCATTTACATTTTTATCCTGCACGAAAGACGCCGAATATTACTCTTTAAACGACTTTGAAAAAGTTGATAAAATAGATGTACATATCCATGTAGGTACAGATAGGGATGCATTTGTAGAACAGGCCAGAAAAGACAATTTCAGGTTGCTCAATATTGTGGTCGATATATCCAATAACCAAGAAGAAATTATAGAGAAATACGATTATCGCTTGGATATAAAAAAGAGACATCCGAAAGATTTTGAATTTGCCACATCATTTTCAATTAAAGATTGGGACGACGCTGATTGGGTGGATAATACACTGAATTGGCTCGATAAAGGTTTTAAAGAAGGGGCCATTGCCGTGAAAGTATGGAAAAACATAGGGATGGTCTTTAGGGATAAAGACGGAGAGCTGGTGATGATAGACGACCCCAAATTGGATACTATTTTTAATATGCTGACAAAGAGGAAGATCCCGTTGATCGGGCATCTTGGCGAACCTAAAAACTGTTGGCTGCCCTTTGATGAAATGACTACCAACAACGATAAGGGCTATTTCAAAGATCATCCGCAATACCACATGTACAAGCATCCCGACCTGCCGTCTTACGAAGAACAGATAGCGGCCAGGGACAGGATGTTGGAAAAGAACCCGGATCTGATATTTATGGGAGCTCATTTGGGCAGCCTGGAGTGGAGCGTGGACGAACTTGCAAAACGTTTGGATAAATTTCCCAATATGTCTGTTGATATGGCCGCCAGGATCGGACAGCTATTTTATCAGGCCAAAGAAGATCAAGAGAAAGTAAGGGAATTTTTCATAAAATACCAAGATCGATTACTTTATGGTACTGATTTGCAAGATAGTGGAAAGATGGGTGCCATAGAAAAACAAACACAAATGCACAATTACTGGATTCGGGATTGGGAGTATTTCGTTACGGATAACATGATGACAAGTCATCTTTTAGATGGTGAATTTCAGGGGCTACACCTACCAAAAGAAGTGGTAGAAAAGATTTATTCAAAAAATGCCAAAAAATGGTTAAAGATGTTTCCTGATGAAAATAGATAAGATGATTATGGAATTATGGAATGGCACATAATTTAGATATTATAAAGATCACCAATAAAAAAATTCAAATTGTATGCGTACGCTAATTTCAATGCTTTTCTTTTTTTCGATATCCTGGGTGAGCGCCCAGGAAGGCATCAAAATTGTTTCTGATTATCCAGGAGGCAATATTCTTGTCCATGAGATAACTAAAGATACCGTACGAGTAAGTCCGGACTTGTCCGAAACCAACGGAGAATGGTTCTATTGGAATTTCAAAATAACTGGTATTCAAGGAAAAACCATCACCTTTAAGTTCGACTCTTTTAAATGGGAACAGATTTTTTCAAAGTTTGGTCCGGCTTATAGTATAAACAATGACAACACCTGGAAATGGTACGGGGAACAAGGAGTTGGCAAAAAATCCTTTACATACTCATTTACCGAGCAGGATACCACAGCTTATTTCAGCATGGCATTCCCTTATACAGAAAAAGATTTGAATAAATTTCTTTCAGGGTTAAGGTATAGAGAGTCCATTCTGATGGATACCCTCTGTATATCACCAGAAGACCGGGCTATTGAAAAATTAATCATCAAACCCGGTGTTGGTGAACCTTCTTATAAGGTTTTGATTACAGCACGTCATCACGCCTGTGAAACTATGGCTAGCTACGAATTGGAAGGGATTGTACAAAGTATTCTGAACGAAAGAGGGCTAGACTATTTAAGAAATAATGTAGAATTTATGATTATCCCATTTATGGACAAAGATGGTGTTGAAAATGGTGAGCAAGGCAAAAACCGTGATCCAAGAGATCATAACAGGGATTACAGCGGTGACCCTATTCATAACTCTACGGCCACTTTAAGAAATATAATACCGGAATGGAGTCAGGGTAAACTCAAGATAGCCCTGGATTTGCATTGTCCCTTGCTAAAGGGTGAGCATAGTGAGTACATATTTTTAGTGGGCAGTCCTTTTCCAAAAACAGAAAAGAACCAGCTTCAGTTTACAAAACTCCTGGAGGAAAATACCATAGGAGAACTTAGTTTTTATAAAAAATATTTTCTGTCTTTTGGTGTTCGTTGGAATGTTGCTAATTCTTATTCGAAAGGTGATTCATTTACAGCCTGGGCAGCAAAGCTACCTGATGTGAGTCTTTCAACTTCACTTGAATTTCCCTATGCAAATGTTTCTGGGACTATGATTTCCAAAGATGGAGCCAGGGAGTTTGGAAAGGCTATTGCCTATTCAATAAAAGACTACCTGCTGTTGTTAGAGAAGAATGCCCTTAATTCGTCAGGTCAGAAGGAAAAAAAGGATAAAAAAAATTAAAAGCATGAATAGTATAATAGAACTTGTACTGCTTGGATTTATAGCTTGTACGGAAAATGAATCAATTGGCACCTGGATCAAATAACAATACAGGGCAACCAGAGGGTGTATATGAATCTGTGGAAATTTCTCGGATCGATTACTTTATGGTACTGATTTGCAAGATGATCGAAAGATGTATGCAGTAGAAAAACAAACAGAAATGCACAATTACTGAATCAGGGATTGGGAGTATTTTGTCACGGACAATAGAATGACAAGCGACCTGATATCCGGAGAATTTCAAGGCCTGCACCTGCCACGGGTGGTGATACAAGATCTATGCCAAGAATGCGCAAAAGTGGCTAAAAATGTTTCCTGATGATAAAGGGAAGAATAAGGAAATATTGAATTAAACAAAAAAAGATGTTTATTAAAATTCATTGTTGTCCGGTAAACTTTTTTAAAAGTTTAGACAATGCCCGTAATCATTAATTATCAATGCCGGATCGAAACTTGACACCTTGCTTTTGAAACTTTATATAATCTTCAGGGATAGCTAAGAAATCACCTGGTAGAGCTATTGGTTTTCAAATAGCTGCAATTTAGTCTTACGTCTTATATCTAGTAGCGCAGCGGTCTTACGTCTTTAACCGGACAGTACTGATTAAAATTTAGAATTATGGGCAGAGAACACAAATATACCATTGAGATGAAGTGGACAGGAAACCTGGGTCAGGGTACCGAATCCTCTAAGGCCTATAAAAGGTATCATGAAATCAAAAAAGAAACCGGGGATGTAATACTGGGCTCTTCTGATCCGGCCTTAAAAGGCGACCCGGAAAGGTATAACCCTGAAGAGTTATTGCTGTCAACATTATCTTCTTGTCACATGCTGATGTACTTGCACCTATGTAGTAAGAACAAGATTACGGTTACTGAATATATTGATCGACCGGAAGGAACCATGGTGGAAGATGAAAGAGGTAGCGGTCGTTTTACTTTGGCGACACTAAAACCTGTTATAAAAATAACGGAAGCGGAAAAAATAAAAACTGCGATTGAATTGCACCGTCAGTCCCATGAATATTGCTTCATAGCCAATTCAGTGAATTTTGAGGTTAATGTTGAACCAAAAATAGATTTGGAATGAGGATAGAACGGATAGTCGGTGGTGCGTGGGTCATGCCTGGATTTTACGCTGGAGGTAATCTACGTCATACTTCCCGAACTGAAATCTATCAGTTATTCTTTAACAGATACATAGCCAATCTTGATGATGGGTGGTTCGATCATTATGGCGATCGGGGGTTTGATCAATGTTTGATTTTTAAATGGCGAATCATGAATAAAATCGTTAAATCTTATTGCATCGGATTCTTAACATTGCTGATACTACCAGCTGTATCGGCCCAAAACAAAGACTTTGATATTGTTGTTTACGGAGCTACGGCCAGCGGGGTTATGGCTTCAATTTCTGCTGCTGAAGAAGGAATGCGGGTATTGTTGATCGAACCGGGAAAATATGTTGGAGGTATGGTAACAGGAGGTCTTTCACATACAGATTATGGTGACAAAAGTGTGATTGGCGGAAAGGCATTGAAATTTTATAAAAAAATCGCAGAACATTATCAGGCCCAACTATTTTATTGGCGGGGCCCCGAACCCCATATTGGAGAGGAAATAATGATCAACTGGCTTAAGGAATCTGGAGTTGAAATACTTTTCAATAAGAAAATAATCGATGTTTCCAAAGAAGGAAGCTTAATTCAGGGCATTTTATTAAATGATAGCACCCAGGTCAAAGGAAAAATATTTATTGATGCCGGTTATGAAGGTGATTTAATGGCAAAATCAGGTGTGTCCTATGTTGTTGGCAGGGAAGGCGTGAAGGACTACAATGAATCCTGGGCTGGCAGACAACCTATCATGCAAACAAGCCACCAAATCAATACACGTATCAATCCTTTTGTTAATGAAAAAGAAAAAAACCTACTGCCATTGGTGAATCCTAAATCCATGGTTAAGGTCGGTGAGGGTGATAAGGGAATTCAATCGTATTGTTTTAGGCTTATTGCCACCAATCGAAAAGAGAATATGATTCCATGGACTAAACCCCCGAATTACGATCCAGATACCTATGAATTGGCCAGAAGATATTATAAGACCAGGCCCAACGGAAATTCTCTTATTGGTTTTGGGGTTTCTTTACCAAATGGCAAAGCGGATATCAATTCTTCTGCTGGAATTTCAACCAATTTATTGGACGGTTCAAGTTGGGAATACCCAGAAGCAGATTATGCCAAACGGGATAGTATATGGCAATGGCATAAAGAGTATA
This sequence comes from Flavobacteriales bacterium, assembly GCA_003232435.1. Taxonomy (GTDB): domain Bacteria; phylum Bacteroidota; class Bacteroidia; order Flavobacteriales; family Flavobacteriaceae; genus Aurantibacter_A. The sequence continues at coordinate 20,553 of QIJL01000400.1, forward strand.
CTTTGGGTTTGGCATGGTTTTTATCTACAGACCCTGTTGTGCCAAAGGCCGTTCGTAAGAAAATGAAAACGTTCGGCTTGTGCAAGGATGAATATGTGGATAATGATCATTTTCCACACCAGTTATACGTTAGGGTGGCCAGGAGAATGAAAGGGGAGTATTTTATGACGCAAAGAGACCTGATGACAGACACCCTAAAGTATGATGCCATAGGAATGGGCGCTTACAATATAGATGTACGTGAAGTACAAAGAAATTATATATCCATTAGCCGTTTTCCAGATATGAAATATGAAGTGTACAACGAAGGGTATTTATCAATTCCAGTGGCTCAATATCAAATTCCTTATCGCTCCCTAACACCAAAATTTTCAGAATGCAGTAATTTATTAGTATCGGTTTGTGTTTCAGGAAGCGCACTGGCTATTGCTTCCATCAGAATGGAACCACAATATATGATTATGGGGCATTCCGCTGGTGTAGCAGCTTCCATGGCCGTAAAATCGAAACGTTCTGTACAACAAATCGATGTATTTGAGTTGCAGCAAAAATTAGAGACCCAAGAACAAGTGCTTTCTCTGGAAGATAACCCTTACGGCCTGTGGAATACAGAAAGCGCTATAGTTATTGATAATCATATGAAGGGGTTTACAAGTTTTAACGGTGATTGGAGGGTGGTCGAGTCTATTCATCCTGAACGCTATGAAATGAATTACAGATACCTGCCGGCCGGGAATATCGGGGATTTTGAATATCACCCTTATTTATTCCATACCGGAGACTATAATGTTTATTTATGGCACCCTTCTTCAAATGATCACGCAAGTGAAGTTAGGGTAAGGTTGTACCACGAAAATGGAGTGGAAACAGTAAAAATCGATCAGCAAAAGAATGGAGGAAAATGGGTTAAGGTAGGTAGGTTCCCATATAAAAAAGGAAAAGGCCTACGGTTGGCTATTGAAGCAAGAAACGATAGTAAGATGACTATTGCGGATGCCGTAAAATTTGAATTGGTAAAAAAATAAATGAACTCGTTTAAACTTTTTTTTTGGAACCGAATCCCGATAGCTATCGAGACGGCTTCCCACCTGAACGGACGGGCAGGTTATACTCTAATGAAGGTATTTTTTAGTAGCATAGCCTCTTGTGCCGTGCCTAGTCGAAGCATAGTTGCGGTACTGAAAAATGACAAAACCAGCCTGCCGGCTGGCAGGAAAGAAAAACTCAAGATGAGTTCGTTACAAAATAAACTAAATAAGATCGACATGGGGAATAAACTAATATTGATTTGCATCTTACTATTGCAATTTATTGAAACAAGTGCTCAATCTTTCAATTATTCCGTCACGCCAAATTTTGACCAGTCCAATAACATCCGTCAATATTTATGTAATATGGCAAGTGATATCACCGACAATTCACTAAAAGGCATCAATGACCTTCACGATTGGGAAGCTGTACGGGATCAGCGTTACGAAGAGTTTTTAGAGATGATGGGGCTTCAGGGCAAGTTGGTCACAGGCGGGCGATTGCCACCAAAAGTAACCAGAACAGGTGTAATCAAAAAAGATGGTTACAGAATAGAAAAGTTGTATTATGAATCGTCACCGGGCCTGTATGTGCCCGCCAATCTTTACGTTCCGGAAGGGATAAAAAAACCAATGCCGGCAATTTTATATGTTTGTGGCCATGCGCATACACAAAAACATCACTATCAGGCACATGCAAAGAATTTCGCCCAGAATGGTTTTGTCTGCCTGATCATAGAGACCATACAGCGGGGCGAAGTAAAAGGAGAGCACCCGGGAACACTTCAACAAGGTTTATATAATTGGTATAGTCGGGGATATAATCCCGGAGGTGTGGAAATATGGAACGGCATGCGCGGGATAGACCTGCTGTCTGAAATGCCTGAAGTGGACAAAGATCGAATTGGAGTGACCGGTATTTCAGGTGGAGGTTCGCAGAGTTGGTATTTACCTGTGGCGGATTTACGAATAAAAGCTGCTGCTGCCGTTGCTGGAGCAGGATCATTAGAAGGTCAAATATCTCAGCGAACCATTGACGAACATTGTGACTGCATGATGCCAATTAATACTTACCTCATTGATTTTCCTGATATTGGTGCCCTGATTGCACCCAGGCCATTCATGATTGCCCAGCCTTCAAGGGACGGATATTATTCCATAGAAGCTGTTCATGAACTCTACAATAAAATAAAACCGGTTTACACCTTCTATGGAAAAACGCAAAATATAATTATGGCAGATGCCCCGGGCGGACACAGTTATGGAACAAATGAAGAATTACGTCCCGAAATATTATCATTCTTTATGAAAGAATTGATGGGAAAAGACATATCTCCGGAAGCCATTGATCCTATTGA